>CADBNX010000128.1 GCA_902796115.1 uncultured Eubacteriales bacterium | reverse complement strand
TTGACATGCTGCTTGCGCCGGGCGTCTATCAGAACCGGCAGCCGGGCGGTTTTACCGGACAGCGGGAGATGAACGAGGCCTTCGCCCTTCGGAACAAAATCTATATCGTATCCAACGACAGCCGCACACACCATGAGAATGCGCATTACCGCAATCTGTATGAACTGTTCACCGCGGAGGACAGCATCGCGACCATGAAGCGCGATTTCGGCGCGGATCTGGCCGCGGGCAACATGGCGTACTGGTTCGACCAACATGTGGGCGGCGGAAGGTTTAAGGACGCCGCGCTCTATCCCCTGATCGCGCGGCAGCAGCGCATCGCGCGGGATGCGTACCGCCGCGACCGCTCGCAGCACGCGCAGATCGCCCTGGTGTACGATGAGGAATCCGCCCAGATCGTGTCAGAGGACACCACCTTCGACACCGTCGAGTTTTTCCGGGATTATGAGCTGGGACGTGTCGGCGCGCCGATGGATCAGATTTTCCACAACGACCTCTGCAATCCGGCCCTCCCGCCCCATAAACTGTACGTATTCTTCAACTGTTTTTCCCTGACCGGGGAGGAAAGGGACGCTGTCCGATCCCGCCTGCAGCGGGAACACGCGGCCGCCGTCTGGGTGTACGCTTCAGGCGTCGTGCGGCCGGACGCGGAAAAGCGCTTTGATCCCGCGCATATCGGGGAACTGACCGGGATCCGCGTGCGTCAGAGCAACGAGGTCCTGTCCCCGAAGATCCGCTTTGTCAAAAACGCGCACCCCATCTGCGCGGGGCTTGACCCCTGGACGCCGTACGGGTTCAATTACCGGCTGATGCAGTCCGGCTTCGGGCCGTGGCTCAACAACCGCGATTCCGTGCTGTATCCGGCCTTCATCCCGGATGACCCGGAAGCCGTCGTGCTGGCACGGTACTGCGTGAACGGCGAAGCCGCCGTTTCCCTCAAACAGACGGACGGATTCACTTCCGTTTTCTTCGGCCCGAAGATCCTGCACGCGGACATCCTGCGCGAAATCGCCGGATTCTTCGGATGCCATATTTATCTGGACAGCGGGGACGTGGTCTTCGCCGGGCACGGATACCTGACGGTGCACGCCTCCTCCTCCGGAGAAAAGCACCTGCGTTTTCCCGGTTCCTGCAGTCCGCGCGAAGTCTATGAGGATAAAACATACGGAACAGACGTCACAGAACTGACGGTAACCATGCACCGCGGTCAGACCCTGATGTTTGAACTGGATTAAGGAGGAATCGCCTGAATGCTGCACACCCTGAAAAACGAATGGCTCTCGTATTCCGTGAATGAGAAGGGACTTGTCTGTTCCGTTTATAACGTAAAAAAGGAGCACGAATACTGCCGCGCGCCGGGAGAGCTTTTCCGGCTGCTCTATCAGATCGGGGACTTCGACGAGCGCCCGGTCATGACCTCCGATCAGAGCGGCGCGGAAATCACCGTTTCCGGTGATCGGATGCAGATATGCTATCCCACGCTGAACGGCCCGGACGGCGTGCTTGACATCCGCCTCACCTATACCCTGACGCTCGGAGAAAACCGTCTCAGCGTTACAGCGTCCGTCGAAAACCGTTCGCAGGTGAACGTGATGGAGCTGCAGACCGCCGCCTTTGCCGGCATCCGGGCGCTGGACGGGGACTGCGCGAAGGATTCCCTGCTGGTTCCTCGGCCCATGGGCCAGCGTATCCATGATCCCGCGCACGCCGATTTCTTCCGTTACTCGAAGCTGGTCACGCGCAAATACGATCGTCCGGAACAGCGGCACTCGGACCTCGACATTCCTTATCCCGCCCCCAGCTGCATGCAGTGGTTCTGCCTGACCAATGACAGGGAAACCGTCTACATCGGCAACCACGATGTGAAGCACCGCATGATCTGCATGCACACGGAGCGCCGCATGTCTGACAACACACTCAGGCTCGGCATCAATCAATACCCCTTCCTGTATCCGGGGGAAGACTGGGAAACACCGCCTGTCGTATACGCCGTGCTGGACGGGGACTGGCACGCCGCCGCGCGCTTCTACCGCCGCTGGATGGAAGAGGAATACGGCTGGAAGGCGCCGGAGAAACCGGACTGGGCAAAAGAATTCCAGGGCTGGCTGCGCTGCATCTTCCGCACACAGAGCGGTGAATTCAATTTCCGCTTCACGGATATCCCGCGCCTGTTCGACCAGGTACAGGCCATGGGGCTGAATACGCTGTTCGTCCTCGGCTGGCCCAAAGCCGGGTTCGGCCATTACCGTCCGGATTATGTGCTGGATCCGCAGTATGCCGATGATTTCAAAAAAGGCGTGGAATATGTACACGCAAAAGGCGGAAAACTGTTCATGTTCGTCAGCTATCTCGCCGTGGATAAAAAGAGCCGCTACTACCGGGAAGAAAACGGGGAAGCCGTACTGGTAAAGGATATCTGGGGCGACGACGTGCGTTTCAGCGAAACCTACGGTGCGGACGGCACGTACCGCAAAATGATGAACCTTGCCCACAGCCAGTGCTGCGCCTGCTCCGGCTCCGACCAGTGGCACCGGAAAATGCTGAAAACCGCGGATTACTGCCTGTCCCTCGGCGCGGACGGCGTGCTGTACGACCTGGGCGGCTTCCGGCCGCTGTTCTGCTGCGTCAAAGGCCACGATCACGAAAAGCCAAACGAAGCCCGCTCCTCCAAAGCGCGGCGCTACGCGGACCTGCGCCGGAATATCCATGAAAAAGGCGACCGCATCATCATGCAGGAGCACTGCGTGGATATCTACGCGCAGCACATGGATATCGTGCAGCCCGGCGGCGGCAGCTATGTGCCCCGCAACAGGGATTTGATGACGGAGTTCTACCGGTATACCTTCCCCGAGGTGCATATGGTGAACCGGAACATGGCGCTGGATGAGGAAAACATGCTGGACAACTGCAATTACACCTTCATGTACGGGCTCGCGTTCGACCTGTCCATCTTCCGCTGCGCGGGCACTCCGGAGGATATCCCCAACTATACCGCCTATGCCGCGAAGCTGATCGCGCTGCGGAAACAGTGGGCCAAATACTTCTTCCACGGCTTATTCATCGATGAGGACGGATTCACGGCGGCAAACGGCGTTTTCCGTCAAAAAGCCTACCGTGCGCAGGACGGCGGCCTCGGCATCGCCGTCTGGAACGATACCGACGGCACTGCCTCGGAAACCTACACGAATACGGAGACAGGCACGGTCAGAACCGTGACGCTCCGGAAGGATCAGGTCACTTTCATCGAACTGTAAAGGAGGGAAGCATCAGTCATGCGGACGCGGATCATCAGAGATAACGGGGTTTGTCAAATCGAAGCGGACGGGAAGATTCTGGACGGACTTGCCTTCAAATCCTTCCGGCCTACCGCCAACAATGTCGGGGATTTCTACAAAGCCGGGGTGCGGATCTTCCACGTGTACTGTTCTTCCCGTCTTTCCGCGCTGAAAGTCCCCTATTCCGCGTTCGGGGAAACCTGGTTCGGACCGCAGGATTACCGGTTTGAAAACCTGGACCGGCAGATCGAATTCTTCCGGGAGAACGCGCCGGAAGCGCATGTGTTCATCAACGTACACCTGGACAGCCGGGAATGGTGGCGAAAGCTGCACGGCGACGCGCCCGATTCCTTCACCCATCTCTCCCAGATCGCGGGAGACGAAGCCTGGCGGCAGGACACGGCGGATTACCTGCAGGCATTGATATGCCACACCGAAGAAAAATACGATGATTATGTGATCGGCTATTTTCTGTTGGGCGGCACCACCACAGAATGGTTCAGTGACAGGGATTACGAAGCGGCCCATCCCATCAAGACCGCCGCCTACCGGAAATGGCTGGGCGATCCGGCCGCGGAGATCCCGGAACAGGACGTGCTTGAAAAAGACGAAAAGCAGATTTTTCTGGATCCCGTGAAGGACGGCAGCCTGATCCGGTACCGCCGCTTTCATCACGGGCTGATTTCCGGCACCGTCCTGTACTTCGCGGAAAAAGCACAGGAAGTGCTGCGGCACAAAAAGATCGTCGGCGTATTCTTCGGCTATATCCTGGAATTATTGGGCGCACGGATGTGGAACGCCGGACACCTCGATTTTGACCGGGTATACCGCAGTCCGGACATTGACCTGTTCGCGACGCCTTCCTCCTACCAGTTCCGGGCCTTCGACCAGCCGAGCGCCGCGATGCTCCTTTCCGACACGCTGGAACTGCACGGGAAAATGTATTTCAATTCTTTTGATCACACCACCTTCAAGGTGCCTTCCCTGCCGTCTGATCCGCGCCGCCTTTGCGCCGGGGAACCCGGCATCCCGGAAGCGCTCCGGCTGCTCGCGCAGATGCGCGCCAAAGGAGAAGCGCTGAGGACCCGGCACCAGACCATCGAGGCCATGAGAAGGGAGTTCATGGGCAGCATCGCCAGGAGAACCGCTTTGTGGTGGTTCGACATGCTGGAAGGATGGTTTTTTGACGACGCGCTGATGAACGAAGTCAGGCACGAATGTGAGCTGTACAGGCGCTGCCGCGCGCTCTCCCGCGCGTCGGTCAGTCAGGTGGCCGTTTTCGTGGACGGCGAATCGCTCTACAATGTGAATAAAACCAGCGCCGTCAATACGCCCCTGATCTGTTCACAGCGGGGCGGGCTGATGAAGATGGGCGCGCCTTTTGACATCTATTCCATGGCGGACCTGACCGAAGTGGACCCTGCCCCGTACAGACTGGTCATCTTCACGGACGCTTTCCGTCTGACGGACGCCCAGCGCGAATTCATCCGGAACCGTCTCAAAAAGGACGGAAGGAGCCTGCTTTTTATCAAGGCGTGCGATCTTGTGCGGGAGGACGGCCTTTCGGTGCGGCAAATGCAGGATATGCTGGAAATGCATCTTGCGGAAACCGGAGACGAAGAAACCGCGATATCCGCCTGGGGCACGCAGTACGGCCACAGCAAGCCTTCCTTCCCATGCTGGACGGTAGCGGACGAGAGTGCGGAAGTGCTGGGCCGCTATGCAGTCGGACGCGGGCCCGCCCTTGCCAGGATCCGCAAAAACGGGTATACCGTGTACTACAGTGCCCTTGGCAATCTGTCCGATGCGGTGCTCCGGAATATCGCCGAAGATGCGGGCGTGTTCCTGTATACCCGAAACGGGGAAGCCGTGTTCGTCAACGAAAGCTTCACCGGCGTATACAATACCCTGAGCGAAAAAACCCCTGTCTTCATGCGCAGAGCGGGCGTGTACCGGGAGATTTTCACCGATACCCTGTACCGGACCGAAGACGGTGTTATTCTGCTTCCCACGGGAGAGCATCCGGCTCAGATGCTCATCGAAATCAACCGGCCTGAAACCTCAGATCAATAAAGGGGGCATCCTATGTCTGGAAGATTATCCGGAAAGAACGTCATCATCGCGGGCGCCGGCCAGACCCCCGGACAGGATATGGGAAACGGCCGCGCCATCGCCATCCTCTTTGCCCGTGAAGGCGCCAACTGCTTCATCACGGCCCGGCATATCGAGCGCGCGCAGGAAACGGCCCAGCTCATTCTGCGGGAAAACCCGCAGGCAAAAGTGATCCCCTATGCGCTTGACGCGACCGATGAAGCCTCCGTCAGGCGTATGGCGGAGGACGCGGCACGGGCGCTCGGAAGCATCGATATCCTGGTCGACAATATCGGCATTATGATGCAGTCCGACCGCAGTCTGCTCACCGTAGATGAGAAGACCTATGACGCCATGGTCGCCGTCAACGAGAAAACAGCGCTTTTCCTGATCCGGAACGTCTGTCCCCTGATGAAGGAAAAGGGCGGGGCCGTAGTGCTCATCGCTTCCATCGCCGGGCTCAGCGTCCGGGGCGGCGGAAATATGTACAATATAACCAAAGCGGGCATGATCCACATGGGGGAACTCTTCGCTTCCATGTTTGCACGGGACGGCATCCGCGTCAATACCATTGTGCTCGGATTGGTGCAGACTCCCATGGCCCTGACTTTTAACCAGGAGAAATTCAAAAAAACCCGCGAAGAAGTAATCCGCGAGCGCAATGCCCGCGTTCCTCTTCGCGGCGGTCAGGGAACCGCCTGGGATACCGCGCACGCCGCCCTTTTCCTCGCGTCGGACGAGGCGCGTTTCATCACCGGCGCGAACCTTCCCGTAGACGGCGGCACAACACTGATGCGGGGCTGAGGGAACTGCATTTCTCCCGTCATCCTGCACAGCCATGAGCCCCTCGCGGAACAGACCGCGGCGCTTTCAGGAGCAGCCCGGATCGGATCCGTTCAGAGGATCTGGATCAGATACAGCACCGCAAGGTGTGCCGGATAGATCGCGTAGCCGAGCCATTTGGGCGTCCTCCAGGAGTGGGAGGACTCGATCAGCATGAACGGAAGCGCCAGGATTGCAAAAAACTGGATCCGGAGCACCGGAAGCACAAGGTTCAGCACCGGTTCCAGCACGCCTTCCGCCTGCAGGCGCAGTCCGAAGAGAGAAGAAACCGACGCCGTGCCCTGTCCCCAGAACAGGCAGAACGCGACCATCACCGCGGCCAGTGCGCCGCGGCTTTTTCTGCACGCCCACAGCAGCAGGATCAGCGCAACGCCCTTCCATCCGTAATCCGCTTTCAGGTAAGCCGTTGCGGCCAGGCAAATGATCGGTGCCCATATTTCACTGCCGAATTTCCCGTTTTTAATCCCTAAAATGGCGATTACGCCCAGAAGCAGTGTGACAAAAACCGAAAAATCATTCCATTGGTGGTGAAGAGCCAACATATACAGGGGTTGGGATATGATCCCGGTCAGCAGGATGCGCAGCGCGTATTTCCGGATATCCTTCGTATACTCGCACCCGATCACGATCCCCCACGCAAAAAGCGGGAACGCGATACGGCCCAGGAGGCGCATTTCCGGCACCGCAGGAAAGAACAGCTTCCCGCAGTGATCCATGACCATAAACAGTACGGCCACGGCCTTCAGCAATCCCGTATTCGTATTTCCCGCAAGACTTTTTTTCTTCATCAATCGTAAGACCGACCCGGATCGGTCGTATGGATTATTTTTTCACCACGTCCCGGCTCGTACCGAGGCTGAAAATGGCCAGCGTGCCCGGGCCGGAGTGCGCGCCGATGATGCAGCCGATCGGAACCAGCTGTACCTTGCGGATGGGCAGGTTCTCCTTTTCGATCAGTTCCTTCAGGTATTCCGCGTCCTCCTGACAGTCGCTGTGCCCGATCAGGATCAGCTGGTCCTTTTCGCTGCGGTCGAAGCTTTCCGCAGTGCATTCCGCAAGGCGCTTGATGGAACGTTTTCTGCCCTGCACCTTTTCCACCGGGATCAGTTTGCCTTCGTAATTGACATGCATCACAGGCTTGATTTTCAGCATGTTTCCCAGATACGCGCTCGTTGCGCTCACCCGTCCGCCGCGCTTCAGGTATACCAGATCCGATACGGTAAACCAGTGCACCAGACGCTGGCGGTTCTGGATCACCCAGTTCGCGGTTTCCTCCAGCGTTGCTCCGCTGTCCCTTTTTTTCAGCGCGTAATACACCAGAAGGCCTTCGCCCGCGCTTGCGCACAGCGTGTCCACCACCTGGATCTTGGCGCCCGGCTCGCTCTCCAGCACCATGTTCCGGGCCATTTCCGCGGTCTGATAGGTGCCGGACAGGCCGGAGGAGAAAGCCATATACAGCACGTCATGCCCCTGCTTCACCAAATCCAGCATGGCTTTCTGGCTCGCGTACAGGCTCACCTGCGTCGTGGTGGGAACGGCTTCGCTGCGCATCGCGTCATAGAACGAGCGGATGCCTTCCCCGTCCGTGGGAAGATAGGAATACTCTTTCCCGTCGATCGAATAATTCATCGGGATGATCCCGAAATCCTTGAATTCGCCCGTCACTTCATTCGTCAGGTCACAGGCGGCGTCTGTCAGGATGTAAAAGCTCATACTATCTCTCCTCTCTGAAATACGGCAGTCCCAGGCTTTCCGGCGGCTGGTTTTCCCTGCGGTTGCGCATGCTGGTCAGGATCAGCACGATGACCGTCACCACATAGGGGATCATTTTATACAGTTCTTTCACGGCAAGGTTCATGCCGGACGGAATATACATATGCAGAATGTACAGTCCGCCGAACAGGATGGACGCCAGAATGCTCACATTGGGCCGCCAGATCGTAAAAATCACCAGCGCGATGGCCAGCCATCCGCGATCCCCGAAGCCGTTGTTGCTCCATACCCCGGTCGCGTAGTCCATCACATAATACAGCCCGCCCAGTCCCGCGATCATGCAGCCGATGCAGGTGGCGGCATACTTGTACCTGCCGATGCTGATGCCGGCCGCGTCCGCCGTCATCGGGCTTTCCCCCACCGCGCGCAGGTGCAGTCCCACTCGGGTACGGCGAAGCACGTACCCGGCAATCACGGCGACGATCACCGCCAGATACGCCAGGAATCCGTAGGAAAGAAAGATTTTCCCGAACCAGCCAAGGCTGTCCGCAAAGGGAAGGGACTGATGAAAATACGCGCTGGTCAGGGAAAGAGTAATGGAAGGCACGTCGCTGCCGGACAGCTTGATCAGGCTTCCGCCGAAGAAATTGCCGATGCCGACGCCGAAAGTGGTAATCGTAAGGCCCGTCACGTTCTGATTGGCCCGCAATGTCACGGTCAGAAAACAGTACAGCAGCCCGATCAGAAGAGAACCCAGGAGGCAGGCCAGAAGCGGAATCATGATGGCAAGGAAAGCGTTCGCGTCCGCCTTTGACGCAAGCGACTGCTCGTAATAGAACGCGCTGATCACGCCGCAGATCGCTCCGGTGTACATGACGCCGGGAATTCCGAGGTTCAGATTGCCCGATTTTTCAGTCAGGGTTTCTCCGACGCAGCCGTACAGCAGCGGGATTCCCTGCGCTACGGCCCTGGGAATAAAGGAGATCAGATCAAACATGCTGCTTCACCTTCCCCTCGGGTTTGCGGAAATGGATTTTGTAGCTGATAAAGAACTCGCAGCCGATAATGAAAAAGAGAATGATGCCGGTCAGGATTTCGGAAAACGATTCGTTCAGCCCGAAGGAAGTGGAGATTTCCCCCGCCCCGCGCTGCAGGAACACCAGCAGGAGGCTGGTCAGGATCATCCAGATGGGGTTGAACTTTGCAAGCCAGGATACCATGACCGCCGTAAAGCCGCGCCCGCCCACCAGGGTCGTCGTCATGGTGTGATTGATGGAGCCCGTCAGCAGAAGGCCCGCCACGCCGCATACCGCGCCGGAAAGGAACATGGTGCGGATGATGACCCGGCTCACCTTGATGCCCACATACCGCGCGGTACGCTCGCTTTCCCCGACCACGGAGATCTCAAATCCATGCTTCGTGTACTTCAGATAAATGTGCATGAAGAGGCAGATCAGCACGATCACGATGATGCTCAGCAGGTATTTCGCGCCGGGACCGTTTCCGATGTTCGGCAGCCAGCCGAGTCCCGCGTACACGCCCGTGGTCGGGTTGATGATGCCGATCTGGCCCGCGCCTTTCGGAGATTCCCATACCACGCAGAAATAAGCGACCAGCTGCGTCGCGATATAATTCAGCATCAGGGTGAAGAGAGTCTCGTTGGTGTTCCATTTTGCCTTGAAAATCGCCGGGATCATGCCCCACAGCGCTCCGGCCATAACGCTCGCGATCACCATGCACGCGATGATGGCCCAGTTCGGCAGTGCGTTGCGCAGCAGGATCATGCAGGCGGCCGCGGCAAAGCAGCCCATCAGGGTCTGTCCTTCCGCCCCGATATTCCAGAAGCGCATGCGGAACGCGGGAGTCACCGCCAGCGACACGCACAGCAGCAGCGCCACATTCTGCATGGTCACCCAGGTCCTCCTCGTCGTGCCGAAGGAACCGGAGAACATCGTCGCGTACAGCTCCAGCGGATTAACACCCGTCATCAGGATGCAGATCAGCGCGCACACCGCAAGCGCCGCGATCACCGCAAGCGCGCGCACGCCCCAGGCAAAATACCACGGCAGCGCCGCCCGTTTGGTGATATGGATCAGCGGCTCCTTTTTCTTCTCACTCATGCTCAACCCCTCCGAGCCTTGTCATCATCATGCCGATTTCTCTTTTCTTTGCGCCCCTTCCCGGCACGATGCCGCTCACTTTTCCGTCGCAGAGCACCAGGATCCGGTCGCACAGTTCCACCAGCACATCCAGATCCTCTCCGACATAGATCACAGCCACACCGCTCTGCTTCTGGCGGTTCACGAGGTCATAAATCATATAGGAAGAATTGATGTCCAGTCCCCGTACCGCATAGGCCGTCAAAAGCACGGTCGGCGCGGACGTGATTTCGCGTCCCACCAGCACCTTCTGCACATTGCCGCCGGAAAGCTTGCGCACCGCGGTGGAAAGCCCGGGTGTCGCGACCTCGAGCTCCTGCACCACGTTCTCGGCCACGCGCCTGGGCGTGCCCCGGTCCGTGAACAGGCTCCTTCCTCTGCGGAAGGAACGCAGCATCATGTTGTTGACAAGGTCCATGTTGGCAACCAGCCCCATGCCGAGCCTGTCCTCCGGTACAAAGGAAAGCGTCACGCCCATCTGCGCGATTTCAAGCGGGTCTTTCCCAATCAGGCTTTCTTTCCGGCCCGCCGGGTCGATGTATGTGATTGTGCCGCTTTCCACTTTCTGCAGGCCCGCGATGGATTCAAGCAGTTCTTTCTGCCCGGAGCCGGAAATTCCCGCAATGCCCAGGATTTCGCCGGAATTGGCCGTAAAGGAAACGTCGCTCAGCTTGGTGATGCCCTCCGTGTTCCGGACCGTCAGGTGTTCCACCACGATACGCGGCTCAGGATCGACCGCATCCGGCCGCGCAATGTTCAGAGACACCTTGTGGCCCACCATCATATTGGTCATTTCCTGCGCGTTCAGGCTCGCGGTGGGGCTGTCCCCCACGTATTCGCCGCGGCGAAGCACGGCCACACGGTCCGAAAGTGCTTCCACCTCGTGCAGTTTGTGCGTGATGATCACAATGGCCTTATTGTCGTCCCTCATCCTGCGAAGGACGTCAAACAGTTTTTCCGTTTCCTGCGGGGTCAGCACCGCGGTCGGCTCATCGAGGATCAGGATTTCCGCGCCGCGGTAGAGCACCTTTACGATCTCCACCGTCTGCTTCTGCGACACGGACATATCGTAGATCTTCTGATTCGGATCGATCACAAATCCGTACTGCCGGCAGATGCTGCGGATCTTCTCCGAAGCCTTGCGGATGTTCAGACGCTCGTCGATGCCCAGCACGATGTTTTCCGCCGCGGTCAGTACATCCACCAGTTTGAAATGCTGGTGGATCATGCCGATGCCAAGATCAAACGCGTCCCGGGGAGAGCGGATGACCACTTCTTTTCCGTCCACGGATATGGTTCCCGAATCCGGAAAATAGATCCCGGAAAGCATATTCATCAGCGTGGTTTTGCCGCTGCCGTTTTCCCCGAGCAGGGCCAGGATTTCACCGCGGTAAATATCCAGGTTCACATTGCTGTTCGCCTGGATTTCTCCGAACGCCTTGCTGATATTCCGCATTTCCACAGCAGCATTTCCCGGCATGGATTTTCAACCCCCCATAAACGCAGTAAACGCCTGTTCCGGCGCAAAACGCGCCGGAACAGGCAGGATTTGCAGGATTACGAACCGAGAATGGCGATCCCGTCGATGTCGATGTCGAAGTACGGAGCGGAGCGGTATTCGGACTCATGGAAGTAGCCGTCGCCGATCACTTCGGTCTCCGGTACGAAGTCGCCCATGTCGTCCACGTCCGCCAGATAGCTGTCAAGCTTCGCGCCGTCCTTGGTGAAGCATGCGGTGTCGAACACTTTGATGCTGCCGTCTACGAGACCGGCCTTGACTTCTTCCAGCTTTTCCGCGGTACCGGCCGCTGCGGCGTTCTCGTTGATTTCACTCAGCTGCACGGAACCGGTTTCGATATTGCCGGTCCAGTCGGTGTCGATTTCCTTGCCTTCCTTGACGCAGGTGATGATGTACTCCATGTAGGGCACCCAGTTGATGCGGGAGGAAACGATGAAGGTGTTGGGGCAGGACGCCACGGTGGAGCCGTTGTAGGAGATGTTCGGCACGCCGGCGGTTTCGCAGGCGGTCGGAGCACCCATGGAGTCCGCATGCTGGCTGATCAGGACGCAGCCGTTGTTGATCAGCTGTACGGCGCCTTCCTTCTCCAGGGTTTCGTCATACCAGGAGTTGGTGAAGGTCACTTCCATGGTCACGGTCGGGCATACGGAACGGACACCCAGGAAGAAGGAGGTGTAGCCGGATTTCACTTCGGCGTACGGATAGGCACCGATGTAGCCGATCTTCAGCGCGTCTTCGGTGGCTTTCCCGTCCGCGATCATTTCCTGCAGTTTCAGACCGGCGGCAACGCCAGCGAGGTAGCGGCCTTCAAAGATGGTCGCGAACGCGTTGTGATAGTTCGCCAGATTCACGGTGTGCGCCTGCGTGCCGGTGGCATGGCAGAACTGCACTTCCGGGAATTCCTGGGCGGCTTTGATCATGTAGGGCTCATGGCCGAAGCTGTCCGCGAACACGATGTCGCAGCCCTTGTCGGCGAAATCGGCGGCCGCTTCGTAGCAGGCTTCGCCTTCGTCGATGCCGGTTTTCATCAGGTAATCCACGCCCAGGTTCGCGCAGGCTTCCTTGGCCGCTTCGATGAAGTTGCGGTCATAGGTGGAATTTTCGTCATGCAGGAAAATGAAGCCGACTTTGACGGCTTTTTCCTCCGCCGCGGCCAGGGACACGCATCCGAGGCACAGCGCAAGGGTCAGGAGCAGCGCAAGAAACTTTTTCATGTCGATCATCCTCCGTGTGTTGTTGGTATGAATTGGTTTCTATTGGCTCAGTCGTCCCGAAGACGGATGGTTCCGTTCTCGATCTTCTCGACGACTGCCAAAGACAGTACATGGATCCCCTTTTCCCGCAGCATTCTGCCTCCGGGCTGGAACCCTTTTTCAATGCCGACCGCAACGCCGCACACAGGGCAGTCCAGCTGACGGCAGATTTCGATCATACCGAGCGCGGCCTGTCCGTCCGCCAGAAAATCGTCCACGATCAGCACGCGTGAATGGATGGGCAGATACCGCTTTTCCACCCGGATCGTGCTTTCGGTTTTATGGGTGAAGGAGTATACTTTCGCCTGCGCCGTTTCGTCGTCCTGGACCACCGTGCCGCTTTTCTTTGCGAAAACCACCGGCAGATCCCCCAACGCGTGCGCCGCGGTCAGTGCCAGCGCGATCCCGCTCGCTTCCACCGTCAGCACCGTCATCGGCCTTTCGTCCGCGAAATGAGCGGCGATTTCCTCCCCCATCCGGAACATCAGCCCGGTATCGATCCGGTGATTCAGGAACATGTCCACCTTCACGATGTCATTTCCCAGACCCTTGCCCCATTTCAGAATCGCCTCGCCGAGTTCCTTCACGTCTGCCTCCAAAGCCGAACATTTTTCGGAAAACATGCAGTATTGTACCCTTTTGCGTCCTGAAAATCAAGTGCCCTAAGATTAATTTTTCGTAATAAATCCGGTCGGTTTTACGGTTTCGCCGTTTTGCGGTATCCCGCCTTTCGGCAGCCGCTTCTTCGTACGCAGGCTGAAGAAATATACCGGGGATCTGCGGGGATGACCGCGGCAGCATAAAAAAGCGGAAGGGACGCGGATCCCTTCCGTTTTTCCCGAAACCATTCCTTTTCCGGAAACGGATCATTCCTCCGCATTCATCTGCTGGCGCAGCGCACGGACCTGATCCAGCTGTCTTGCGAGCGCGTTGTCCGCGTTTTCAAGCAGCCGCGCGATATTCAGATGCGCCTGTTCGGTCAGGTTCGCGCAGTTCTGCTGCGTTTCCTGCATCAGCTGCTGCGCCTGCTGCCTCGCGTTCTCCATGATGGCGCTCTCGTCCGTCATCTGCTTGGCCTGGTTTTCGGCATCGGAAATCATGCCCATCGCCCGCTGCTGTGCATCCGCCAGCGTAGCGTTGGCGCGGTTTGAAGCGTCCTGCAGCATGTCCGACACGCGGGTCTGCGCGTCGTTGAGCTGGCTGTTGGCCGAATTGGCCGCGTCGCTGAGCGTCTGCTGGGCGGAAGCATTGGCGTCGTCGATCGTCTTCTGGGCCGCCTCGCGCGCTTCCTTCAGGGTGCGCTCGGATTCCTCCCTGCACCCGGTCAGGATCTCGTTCTCGCGTTCCAGGATTTCTTCCGCCCGTACCAGGTTTTCCGGCAGCTGACCGTCCAGCTTTTTCAGCAGCCTTGAAATCTCATTCTTGTCCAGCATGATTTTGTTGGAAAGCGGCAGCGCCCGGGATTTGTCGATCAGATCCCGGATCTCTTCGATCACGTCGAACGCCTTCAGTTTTTCAGACATCGCTCTTCCCTCCGTTTTCTTATTTTCTGTATCCGTTATCAATATCCGAACTTTTCGCGGATCTTCTGCTCAATGATTCCGGGCACGAGTCCGTGAAGATTCCCGTGAAAGGAAGCGATCTGCCTGACCGCGCTGGAAGAAACGCAGGAAAGCTCCGCTTCGCAGGGCAGAAAGACCGTTTCCGTCCCCGGCAGCAGCTTTGCGTTCAGCCTCGCCATCGCGATCTCATCCTCCGCCTCCCCGCCGCTCCGAAAGCCGCGCAGGATCACATGCACGTTCAGGCGCTGTGCCAGTTCCCACAGCATTCCGGGAAAAGTGACGACTTCCACGTTTCTCATCCCCGCGCAGCACGCTTTCAGCATTTCCTCCCGTTCGGGCACCGGAAAACAGCCGTTTTTTTCCGGATTGTGCAGAATCGCGGCATATACCCGTTCAAACATCCCCGCGGCACGGCAAATGATGTCCAGATGGCCCAGGGTGACCGGATCAAAGCTTCCGGGAAAAATACACTCCGTTCTCTTCATCCCCTTTCGCGCCTGACGCGGAAAAACCGCAGCTTCACGATGCCGATTTTTCTTTCGCGCCAGATTTCAAAGCGGTCGGAAACCGGCTCATGCGTGTCATACTCCACGCACACCGTACCTTCTTCGCTCACCAGTTCCAGGCGGGCAAGGGTTTCCAGGGTTTGGGCGGTATCATACCGGTAGGGCGGGTCCAGAAACACCAGGTCAAACTTCTCTCCGCGCCTGCCGAATTCCTCCAGCGCCTTCACGGCGTCCGTGCGGTACAATTCGCATTCCCCGCCGAAATCAAGCTTATCGATATTGGCCCGGATCACGCGGCACGCGTCGGCATCCCGCTCCACCATGACGGCATGTTCCGCGCCGCGGCTGACCGCTTCCAGCGCCATCGCCCCGCTTCCCGCATACAGGTCCAGCACCCGGCTTCCGGGCACCAGGCTCTGCAGGATGTCAAATACCGTTTCCCGCACGCGGTCGAGGGTGGGTCTTGTATCCTGTCCCTTCGGCGCGTCGATGATCCGGGACCGGGCACTTCCCGCGATGATCCGCATCAGACGATCTGCCGGTTCTTCTGCTGGCGCTCCCGCTGCCTGCGTTTCGCCATTCTGCTGCGCCTGCGGTTGTTGGAGGCGATACTGCCGTGCACCAGGGCACGGGACAGCGGACCGCGCACATAGCCTACCCAGTAAAACAGCGCGGGCAGAAGGATCACCAGCGGGCTGAGCTTGTCGATCACATACATCGCCGTCGTGTTGTCCGTGGTCACAATGTTGATGTAGGGCAGCGTGAACACCCGCACGATGATGCGCAGCACATCCACCGCCTGCAGCGAGCTGGGACGGGAATAATAAGAAAGCGCCTGTCCGATCCCGTCCACGTTTTCATAGGCCCCTACCCAGGAAGGCAGGGTCTGCAGCACGTATACCTGTTTGCGGGCCAGAAAGGCAAAAACGATCGCGATCAGAAGGAGAGGCGATATGCCGAGCAGCGCGATGACCAGTCCCTTCAGGGGATGGTAGCAGCGCCGGATATCCTCCTCATCCGCTTTCTTCCCGCTCTGGATCCGCTGATACACGATCTCGGAAAAAGCCACATCGCTGTCGCCCTCCTGCAGACCGGCGGAATAAAGCAGCATCATCCCGGCCAGCAGCAGCAGGACATTGACCGCACAGCGGAGAAAGGCGTTGCCGAAGGTAAGAACAGAGCCCACCACCAGATAAATCAGCGCGATGGCCACCATCAGTCCGAACACCTTCAGCGCTCTGCGTTTCAATTTTCCTCCGGTCGGCGTACCTTTCTGATAAGGCTTATGCACCATTTTCCGCGCCGGTTTTTTCTTTTTCACGGCCGCCGCATTCGTCTGCATGTTCAACCCTCCGAATCAATATACTTTCTCGGAACCCTCCCCGACGGGGACAACAGGATCTCATAATCGATGGTACCGGCCAGGCGGGCGATTTCGGCAGGCGGGATGCACGCATCCCCCTGTGTTCCCCACAGTACCGCCTCGTCCCCGCGCGCCGCCTCCGCCACTTGGCTCACATCCGCCATCAGCGCGTCCATACAGATATTGCCCAGAACACGGCAGCGCTTTCCGCGGATCAGCACCTGAGCCTTTCCGGACAGGATCCGCGGATATCCGTCCCCGTAGCCGACGGCCACGGTCGCGACGCGGGTCTTCCGGTCCGCCAGAAACTTTCTGCCGTAGCCGATGCTCTCCCCCGGGCCGATCTCCTTCACGTGCACCACTTCCGATACGAAGCGCATCGCGTTTTCCAGCTTGTCCGGGTACCCCTCACAGGGCGGGCAGCCATAGAGCACGATCCCGGCGCGCACCATATCAAACCGTGCCTCGGGCATTCTGGCCAGCGCCGCGCTCGCGGCGGCGTGCAGCACGATCCCGGAAGGAAGATCCCTTTTCATCTCAAGAAACCGGGAAAGCTGCTCCTTCCGGTACCCATCGTCCTCGCTGTCTGCGTCCGCAAAATGCGTGTACGCGCCGCACACCTCAAGGTGTTTTGCCCGTGCGAGGCAGGAGAGCAGCTTTTTCAGTTCCTCCGGATTCCGCACGCCGATCCTGCCCATGCCGGTATCCAGCTTCACGTGTACCCGCGCGGTTTTTCCTTCTTTTTCACAGGCGCTTTCGAGAATCCGGACGCATTCCTCGCTGTACACGGTCTGGATGAGGCCCAGCCTGACATCCGCGGCCGCGCCCGCCGCGTTCGTTCCGGAAAGAACCAGGATATCCGCTCCGATGCCGTCCGCGCGCAGGGCTTCTCCTTCTTCCGGGATCGCGACGCCCAGCATCCCCGCGCCTTCGCGCAGCAGTGCCCGGGAAACCCGGACGGCGCCGTGCCCGTAGGCATCGGCCTTGACCACGGCCAGTACGGCTGTTTTTTCGCCGACTCTTTCCCGCACCCCGCGGAAATTATGCCTGATCGCATCCAGATCGATCTGCGTATATGTATTCCGGTAATTCATACACGCCTCCGAAGCGTTACTCATCCATGCCGTCCGGCCCTGAATCCGGGGAGACGCATATAGTATACCAAACTGTTCCGGAAATGAAAAGATTTTTCACACAAAAAACCGGAAGAAGAGTTACAGCTCAGCCTTTCGCTGCAACGAAGAAGAAACGCGGGTTCAGTCCACGATCCTTCTTCTTCTCCGTTTGACGCTGATCAGGAACTGCCGGAAAAGAACGACGGCCGTCACGCAGCAGGCGATATCGGCGATCGGCGTCGCCCACACGATGCCGTATACGGGATACAGTTCCCGCAGCAGGAACATCAGCGGGATATCCAGCACGCCCTTGCGCAGGATCGCCAGCACAAAGGACTTTTTCCCCTGCCCCACTGCCTGGAAAAAGCTGATGACCGCGTACGCGCAGGCGGAGAAAGGTCCTCCGACGCACAGGATACGCAGGAACCGCGCGCCGTAATGCAGGGAGGGCGATTCGTGCTGAATGAAGATCCCGATCAGGGTTTCGCTCAGGAACAGGTACGCCGTCATGCACAGGGATGCGAGCGCTACGGAAATGCCCATCGAAAGGAAGATCGCGTACCGCATCCTTTTGTGATCACCGGAAGCGTAATTGTATCCGATCAGCGGCAGTACGCCCAGGGACATGCCGCGTACGATGCAGTGCGCCAGCATGTTCACTTTCTTCGCCACGCCGATGCCCGCCTGCAGCGCGGTGCCCGTCATGCTCATCAGGTTGTCCAGGATCGCATAGGAAATGTTCTCAAACAGCGTCATCAGGCAGGCCGGCAGGCCGGATTCCAGCATATCCTGCGGGATATGATCCTGAAAGCATCGCCGGCTGAGGCGGAAATGCAGCACGGTCTTTTTCCGGTTCCAGCGCAGGATCACCGCGAAATAGACCATCGCCGCGGTGTTTGACACGGCGGTAGCCAGCGCCGCGCCGAGCGATTCGGAACCTTTGGGCAGGATCACGAACATAAAGAGCGGATCCAGCGCAACGTTCAGGATGCCGCCCATCGCGATGCCGACGGACGCGTGCAGACTGCGTCCCTCGGAACGCACCAGATGGGAAAAAAACGTATTCAGCGCGGTCGGAAGCCCGCCCAGCACCACCGTCACGATCAGATACGGCCGCGCGTACCGATGCACAACGGGATTCCCGCCGCCCAGCAGGTCGAGGAACACGTCCTGAAAAGCAAACGCCAGAAGCGAATAGAACAGCGTCACCGATATGCAGCCCCAGAAGGCGAGCGCGGAAGCCCTGCTCGCCTTTCCCGGATTTCCGCTGCCGAGGCTCCGGGCAATCACGCTCGAACCGCCCACGCCGAACAGATTGGAAATAGCGGAAAGGAACATGAACGCCGGCATGCAGATGGTCACCGCGGTGATCATCGCGTCGCTGCCCGTCATGCCGATAAAATAGGTGTCCGCCATGTTGTATATGACAAGGATCACCTGTCCGATCACGGTCGGCAGGGCCAGACGGATCACCGCGTTCAGCACGGGTGCTTTTTCAAAAATGTCCCGTTCCTTCTGCTTCATTCCTCCGGTTCTCCATAAAACAAAATCCGTGCCGCCCGGATTCCCGGCTTTTCGGAATCGCACGGTGGCCGCCCTTCGCATCCCCTCGTTAATGTCAATCATTATAGAGAGCTTTATTCAAAAATCAAGCAGGAATATATAATAATATTATAAAATAATTTTATATTAAATCATTCGCACAGAGCAAGCGGTCACAATGCCCGATTCTCCGGAAAAGCCATGCGGCGCTTGCTTTTCAGCATGCTGTTCGGATTTTCGTTTTCACTTTCGAAGCTGTCATCGAAAAATTACTATCAATGTCAAATATCATATTATAAAAAATTTTAATCAAATTTCGATGTCATGACCGCCCCATAGGCGACCGTGCGCGAATAGCCCCTGCGCAGCAGCGCGGCGTATGCCTGTTCACGGGTTTTGCCGCGCGCGAGAAGCTTCTGCGCAAGACGGGCAGCCCCGGCTTTTTCCGTTTCCTCATCCATTTCTTCAAGCGCATTCTGCGCCGTTTCCCGGTCGATGCCGCGCCGGCGCATTTCCTGCGCGATGGCGCCGCGGCCGTGCGTCCGGCTTCTTCTGCGCAGGAGGGACTGCGCGCTGCGATCATCCGAAATCAGCCCCGCGCGCGACGCCTGCTCCACCGCCTGCTGCGCGATCGCCTCCGGATAGCCGCGCACAAGCAGCGCGTCCTTCACTTCGCGGCGGGTATAATCCCGGCGGGAAGCCATCTGTGCGCACTGTGCCAGCGCATACGGCATGCCGTGCTCCGAAAGATATTTTTCCAGTTCCGAGGTATCCGCCTCGGTGCCCGCTGTCAGCCCCGGGTATTCCCTCGCCATCGGGGCGGGCATCGAAAAGGAGGCGCCCGACGCGAACACGATCGTCGCCTTTCCCCTCGCTGTCCGGATTTCCGTCACTTCTCCCCGCATGTTTCTCCCATTCTCCGCAGGATTCGGAGCATATCCAGATTCAGTTCCGTCAGCACATACCTGCGGGAGAGGGAACAGCCGGAGGTAAGCAGTGCCAGGGATATGCCGCTCTCCGGATCGCCGAATACGCCGTGGCAGGCGCCGTATGCGAGCCCCTGGTGCCCCCGGAACGTTTTTCCGTCCGCAAGCCGGATCAGGAACAGCCCCAGGCCTTCCGTGATCATCGGATCACGGTTTCCGAATGCCGCGTGCGGGCGGGACATCGCCTGAAGGTCCTCGCGGCGCAGGATGCCGTCCATCATCCGGGCCGCTTCCTCCGCGTTCAGGCAAAGATTCCCGTGCGCCACGCGCCAGTGCTCCCCGGGGCACGGCCCTTCCGCCGGCAGTTTCCTTGAGCGCACCTGTGCCGCCCGGTACCGCACGGCCGGCCACGGAAACAGTTCCGTCTGATCCGCCAGTTTCTCCTCCGCCGGCAGCCGCTGGGGCCAGTAGCTGCCGCGCGTATCCCAGGTCCCGCGCAGCAGTGCGTCAAGATCCTTCCCGGAGCGTGCTTCCAGCACCGCGCCCGCAAGCGCCGCGCCGAGATTGCTGTAGCAAAACCGGCTTCCCGGGGCGTCGTCCAGCCAGCAAAAATCCGCCGCCGCTTCCCGAAGGGGCTTGTCCGGCAGGGAGAAAACCTCCCCGTCCGTCAGGGAAGACGTATGGCTCAGCAGCATGCGCAGCGTGACCGGGATCCCGGGATGCCGCGGGTTGCGCAGCGCGATCCCGAGCGCCTCCCCCGCGTCCGCGTCCGGGGAAAGCCCGCCTGACGAGGCAAGCCGCGCCGCGATCGAGGCGGTCGCCATTTTGGATACCGACGCCACGCGGAAACGGGTATCATTCGTCACATCCCCGCATTCCCCGCCGCTGCCTGCGCACAGTGTGCCGATCACGCTTCCGGCACGCACAGCGCACAAAGACGCGCCGACGCACCGCGCCGTGGAGAGCGCGGAGAGCGTCTTTTCCCGTATTTCCGGCACTTCAAACACGCCGGATACGGCATGGGTCC
The DNA here is from genome assembly GCA_902796115.1 of uncultured Eubacteriales bacterium. Classification (GTDB taxonomy): domain Bacteria; phylum Bacillota; class Clostridia; order Christensenellales; family Aristaeellaceae; genus RUG756. The sequence goes on along the minus strand of CADBNX010000128.1, from coordinate 4,219 downwards.
GCTGCCTGTGCCCCAGCGGATACAGTTTCATCCAGAAATCATAAATCCTTTGATACCGCATGCTTTCCCGTTTCCCTGATCCACACAAACACCCCGGCGCCTATGAACAGCGCCGCGGCCAGCGCCTGGCTCACCCGCACGCTTCCCCACCACAGGCTGTCGGAGCGCAGTCCCTCGATGAACGCGCGTCCAAGGCCGTAATAGCATAAATAGCACGCGAACAGGTCGCCAGGACGACGGATCTTTTTCCGGATCGCGTGCAGCAGAAGAAAGCCCAGGAAATCCCAGAGGGATTCATAAAAGAAGGTCGCCTGAAACCATGCTTCCCCGATGCGCACCGCGTAAGGGAAGAACTGCCAGGCGGGATCCGTCACCGGGTTCCCGTACGCTTCCTGATTGAAAAAATTGCCCCATCGGCCGATGGCCTGCCCCAGGATCAGCGCCGGTGCGAGCATATCCATCAGCTTTCCGAACGGCAGCTTTTTCACCCTTGCCAGCAGCAGGGCCCCCGCGGTCCCGCCGATCACACCCCCGTAAATGGCAAGTCCGCCCCGCCAGATATACAGAACGGAAACAGGGTCCGCCGCGTACTGCTCCCAGGAGAACGCCACGTAATAGATCCTCGCGCCGATGATGCCCGCGGGGATCACCCAAAGCGCCAGATCAAGGCTGCTGTCCCTGGGGAGCAGCAGCCTTTTTTCCTGGCAGCGCATATAGAGCACGGCCAACGCCATCGCGCCCGCGATCAGAAAGCCGTATACCGAAATCGTTCCGAACAGGCGGCTCATTTCACCGCGCCCGCTTCAAAAATCCTGCCTTCGTTGACCGCGTCCAGGAATTTGCGGATCGGGATGCCCTGCGGGCAGGCCTTTTCGCATTTTCCGCAGTGTACGCAGCGGGAGGCGTCCCCCTCCCGTTCCTTCATCCTGGCATAGCGCTTCTCGAACGCTTCCTGCCTTTCAAACATCGAAGCCTGATTCACGGCGGAGAAGATATCCGGGATCTTTACGCCTTTGGGACAGGGCTGGCAGTATTCGCAGCCGGTGCAGGGCACGATCTGCCGGGAGAGGAAGTCCGCCTTCATATCCCGCAGCAGCGCCCTGTCCGAATCGGACAGATTTCCCGGCTTCATCACCTCAAACAGCTTCAGGTTTTCCTTCACCTGCTCCATGGTACTCATCCCGCTCAGGATCACCTTCACTTCTTCATAATCCGCAACATACCGGAAAGCCCATTCCACGGCGCCGCGCTTCACCGGATACGCCTCGGTCAGCGCCCGCACGTTCCCGGGCAGCGCCGCGAGGTTGCCGCCGCGCAGCGGCTCCATGACCACGATCGGGATGTTCTTCCTGCCGGCGTATTTCAGGCCCGCTTCGGTGGCCTGGCTTTCGTCGTCCAGGTAGTTGAACTGGATCTGTGCCATTTCCCACGCGTCGAAATCGTCGATGATTTCCAGGAACGCGTCCTTCCCATCGTGGAAGGAGAACCCGACGTGCCGGATCCTTCCGTCCTTCAGGGCGCTCTCGAAGAATTCCTTATAGCCCAGCTCGCGCATTTTCCTGTACCGCCCGATATCCAGCGCGTGCAGCAGGTACATATCCACATACGGCAGGTCCAGACGCCTGAGCTGCTCGTCCAGGATCGCGTCCATGTCCTCCCGCTTTTCCACCTTCCAGCAGGGAAGCTTGGTGGTCAGGGTCACCTTCTCCCGGTACCCGTCCTTCAGTGCTTTTCCCACCGTCACCTCGCTCGCCCCGCCATGGTAGGGATACGCCGTGTCCACGTAGTTGATTCCGCCGTCGATGGCCAGGCGGATCAGACGGATCGCCTCGTCTTCATTTACGCTTCCGTCCGCGTTCACCGGAAGCCGCATCGTGCCCAGTCCCAGCCGGCTCTTGTTTCCCAGTTTTCCGAATTGATTGTACTGCATGGCAAACCTCCTGTGTTCGTTTTGTCCCGTATGGGCGTCCTTCCGCCCGTCATTCGCCCTTTGCGCGTTTATTCCTCTTCTTCCCCAGCGTCCGGAAGCAGCACGTAAGGCAGTCCGTGCTCCAGCGCGTATTTCATTCTTTCTTCTCCCTCGCACAGCAGCACGGCGCCGGAGAAATCCCCTTCCCCGATGTCTTCCAGCGACGCGGGAAGATATACCGTCCAAAGTTCCCCGCATCCGTCGAACGCACGGTCTCCGATCCGCGTCACTTTTTCTCCCGGCTCCGCATGTCCGCGGGCCGATCCGAAGAACGCCTCTTCTCCGATGGCTGTCAGGCTCTTGGGCATCAGGAGCGCTTCCGGCGCCTGTTCCGCCACGGTCACGGTGAATACCGCGTCCGCAAAGCCGGTGCAGGTGACCGTGATTTCCGCGCTGCCCGGGGACACCAGCACAAGCTTTTCCGCTTCCACCCTGGCAATGCTTTCGTCCGAGGAAAAACAGGTGATATCCTCGCAGCTCTCCTCCGGGTACGCGCGCCGCGGCAGCGGCAGCGTGTATCCCGTCTCCCCGCGCAGCGTCAGGATATCGATCCCTTCTCCCGCCGGCACCATCTTCCCGGCGTCCGGCACGTTGACCGCCGTTCCGGGAGCGGCTGCCAGCAGACGGAACTGTGTCTGCTCCGGCGTCAGCGCGGGATGGATCAGGCGCAGCATGGCGCACAGCGCACTGATGTGCGGCACCGCCATCGAGGTCCCGGATACCTTTTCCATGCCGCCGTCCTTCGCGCAGCACAGGATCTGCGCGCCGTACGCGTACAGATCCACGCTCTCGCCGGTATTGCTGTAGGAGATGCGCCCCGGCACCGTTCCCGCGCGCCGGGCCGCGCCCACGATGATCACGCCCTCCGACATCAGATGTGCCGGGCTGACGTTTTCCGTCGTGCCCCCGCCGTTGCCCGCGGCAGCCACAACCGTGACTCCCGCGTCCACCGCGTCCAGCACGGCCGCGTCCAATGCCTCTGAAATTTTCTCGGTCTCCATGGACAGATTGATCACGTCCGCGCCCATGGCGATCGCGTCATAGATCGCGTTCACGGCGTTGGAGATCTGCCCGCCCGCGCCGGCGTCCAGGATCCGGATCGGGCAGATCGCGACCTCCGCGCCCTTGGTGCAGTCAGCCAGGATCCCGGTCACGTTGGTGCCGTGCCCGTTTTCGTCATTGGACGGGTCCTCGTCCCCGTCCACGTAGTCGTATCCGCCTTCCCGGATCCGGTTCCGGTACACGGCGTGATTCACGGCGCCGGAATCGATCACCGCGATCAGGCTTTCGCCCGTGCCCCAGGTCTGCGCATAGCCGATCATGGCGTCGTAATGCTGCACGGACGCGCCGTAGGAGTAAAAATCCTGTCCGGTGGGCTGCGCGGTCTGCACACTGCCGCCGAAGGAGGCGCTGATGCGGCCGTCCGCCTCGGCATAGCGCACCCCGGGCATAAGCGACAGCTGCTCCGCGGCGCGCTCCGCCTGCTGTTCCGAGCGGTACATCAGGGTGTACCTGCCTCCGGGCCCGGCCAGCACGCACTGCGGCGGCATGTCAAGCTCCTCAAAGGGCAGCTCCGCTCCTTCGCGCACGGCGCAGAGCACCGCCGTGCCCGTCCCGCTTCCGCCCGCCGCCCGCAGCAGGGGCGCGTCCGCTTTCCGCCGCGTCATTTCGGCCGACAGCGCCGCATAGGACGCCTGATCCTCCCGGAAATCATACACGGGGATCTCTTCCGCGGACGCGGACAGCATCACAAGCACTGTCAGGCAGAGCGTGAACAGCAGTTTTTTCAGCATCAGACGGCAAAACCCTTTCTTTTCCCCTGCCGCCGGGTCAAGTTTGTCCCGGGCGGGGAACCCCTCGCGTCTTATTGTAAAGCATTTCGCCTTTTCGCACAAGGGAGAAGGAATGATTTCTTTCTTTTTCTTAAGGTTGAAAAGCATTCTTCGGTGTGATATGATTTTCCTGACTTATCCCAAGTCATGTCAGTGTAGCGTTCCTGCCTTTTCCGGGACTCACTGCCATCAGCGCAAGGCTTGAATAACATCGTTCCGGAGGTTCAGCATGAAAAGAGGAATTATCATTTGTATCAGCATTGTATTTCTGCTTCTGTCCGTACCGACAGCGTTTTGTGATTATCTGAAGGCGGATGGGAGTGCCGGCACGGTCACAGCCATATGCAATTCTGCCATTGCCGGTCAGGATTATGTCTTCATGCTGGTAAAAGGCACAGACACCGATTACCGGATTACG
>CADBNX010000127.1 GCA_902796115.1 uncultured Eubacteriales bacterium | reverse complement strand
CCTATGCATATCCACGATAACGAAGCGTTCATGAAGCTGTGTTTTTGCGGCGTTTCGTCAGATCAATCGTGTTCAGGGGAGATGCCTTTTTATTGTATCACGCGGTGTCAATACGAGAATGGATCTATATACTCTTTCCGGGGATTCCTGAAAAGAGTGATAATGCTTTCAGCGTTTGATTCAAAAAAAGGGGATTTTTATGATTGGGAAGATGATGAGTAACCTGCTTAAAGAGGCAAATGCAAACGAATTATTTTGTATTCTATATGCATAGCAAAAGTCCCCGCAGATTCAATGTTGGATCAGTTATCAATGTTGATGATGATTCTGTTCTGATTGCTGAATATGATCCATATGGTAAGTTTGATGGCATTGCATTTTAAGATGGATCTATACGGTATTGACAGATAACAGAGCATAGTTTATTCTGTACCGGGTGATAAATTACGCCGAGAACAGCGGGTGACAGCGGGGAGGAAGAAAAATGAGTATTGCGGAAATGACGGAAAAGAAATGGGATCTGATCGTGGTCGGAGGCGGCATGACCGGCGTGGCGGCCGCGGTGGAGGCCAGAAGGCATGGTGTGGAGCATGTGCTGCTGATCGAAAAAGCGGGCTTTCTGGGCGGTGCCGCGGGAACCTGCCTGATCAACCCGTTCATGCCCTATTCCACCACGGTGGACGGAAAACGCTTTGAACTGAGCCGCGGGTTCTTTACGGAAATGCGGCAGCTGCTGCGGGACGCGGGCGGCTATCGCGAGGGCGCGGAGGACATCCACGAGGAATACCTGAAAGTGGCGTTTGACCGCCTGGTGAAGCGGGAAGGAATAAGGGTGCTTTTCCATGCCGTGCTCTGCGGCACGGAAAAAGAGGGGGAAACCCTGAAAGCAGTGCATGTCGCGACGAAGGCCGGCGTGCTGACCTTCTGTGGCCGGTACTTTATCGACTGCACGGGAGACGCGGATCTGGCCGTGTCGGCCGGCTGCCCCTGGCATCTGGGACGCGAAGACGGACTGTGCCAGCCGATGACGCTCTGCTTCCGGATCGGCAATGTGGATATCGAAACCTTCCGTCAGCATCGCGACGAAATGCAGCGCAAGTACAAGGAATTCCAGGCCGCGGGCAAAATCAAAAACCCGAGGGAGAACGTGCTTGTTTTCAATACCCTGGTGGACGGTGTGCTGCATTTCAATACCACAAGGGTGGTAAAGCACAACCCGGTGGATCCGTTCGACGTGACCGAGGCGGAAATGACGGCCCGGGAACAGATGGTGGAGATGGCGGATTTCCTGCGGGAGAACGTGCCCGGATTCGAGCACAGCCAGCTGCTTTATTCCGCCGGAGAGATCGGGGCGCGCGAAAGCCGGATGATCGAGGGGGAATATGTGCTGACGGAAGAAGACCTGAAGGAATGCGTGAAATTCCCGGACGCCATCGCGGCGGGGAATTACGACATCGACATCCACAATCCCGAAGGCAGCGGCACCAGCCATTACTATTTCCCGGCCGGTACCTGGTATACCGTTCCCTACCGCGCGCTGCAGCCGAAGGGCGCGGATAACCTGCTGGTGGCGGGACGGTGCATTTCCGCCACGCATGAGGCGCAGGCATCCATCCGCATCATGCCCATCGTGACCACACTGGGTCAGGCGGCGGGCACCGCGGCAGCCATCGCGGCGGCGCACGGCGTGGGCGTGAAGCAGATCGACATCGGCGAACTGCGCCGGACCCTGACGGAGGACGGAGCATTCGTCGGATAGAAACATTACAGGATCGGAGGTGCGTGTTATGAAGCGGATCGCCCTGTTTCTGCTGGCGGCGCTGCTGCTGGCAATCTGTACACCGTCCCTCGCGGACGGCGTATCCGAGGTAATGTGCGTAACCAACTGCGAGGAATGGGTTTCGCTGCGCGAAGGGCCCGATACGGCGACAAAACGGCTGGCGCAGGTGAGGCTGGGGGAACTGGTGATTCACTGCAGCGCGGCGGAAAACGACTTTATCCGCTGCGAGATCGGCGGGAAAACCGGATATATCCGGTCCCAGTACCTGAAAAAGACAAGCTTCTCATCCTCGGAAAGCTTTCCGGGCAACCAGATGGTGGTGAACTGCACGGAATGGGTGTCGCTGTGGGATCTGCCCGGGGAAGGCGCCAAACGCCTTGCGAAGGTGCCGCTGGGCGCGATTGTGACGGCCTGCGTCAGTACGGAGGAGTACGTATCCTGCGTATATAAGGGGCAGCGCGGATACATTTCCTCTGCGTACCTGAAAAAGGCGAACTACACGGCCGCCAAGCGCGATGAGAAAGCGGTTTCGGCAGCGGAGGGAAAGTATCCCGCCATCACGGACCCGATGTACGTGGTCAACTGCAACGAATGGGTCTCCCTGTGGGAGAAGGCGTCCGCGTCCTCTGCAAGGCTCGCGAAGGTGCCGCTCGGCGCGTCCGTGGACGGCTGCGTGCAGGTATCGGACGCGTTTATTTACTGCCGGTTCGGCGGTCTGTGGGGCTATATCCGCACGGAATACCTTTCCGTGACGGAGGTGGACGACCCGGAAGCGGACCTCACGTTTGACGATCTGCCGTATCTTCCGGATTTTGAAAGCTTCTGCACCGTGGGTTACCTGCTCCTGTACGAAACGCATCAGGGGTATACCATCGTGGCGAGCCGCTGCTACACCGACCGGGAAGAAATGATGGCGGTATGCTATGACCTGGAGTGGAAACCGCTCTGGCAGCTGCGGGGCGTGAGCATGGGGGAAGTATCGGATGTGGTGCAGACGGACGCCGTGATCGGCGGCACGACGGAAAAGCCGCTGCTGATCTGGTATATCAAGGGGCTGGGCTTTACCGCGTACAGGATCGGTCCGAATCTGAGCGCCGCGTGGATCCTTCCGGAGAGCCAGGCGCTGGACATCCGGAATACGCTCTGCATGGGCGCGCACTGGGACGGCACACTGTACGGAGCTTTCGACGACGTGCTGTTTGCCGTTTCCAAAGACGGGGAGCTGCTCTGGAAAACGGTGTGCGATAAGCCTGAAATGATCTTCCCCGTCTGGATCGATTTCGGGGAAGCGGATATATGGGTGTATTATGACAATCAGCCGGAAACGGTCGATATGGCCGGCTTCGCGCGTTTCAGCCCGGACGGAAAACTGCTGGAAACGGGAAGCGGGGCATGGCCGGACGCGGCGCTGGCTGAATAGGCGTAATGAAGCTGCTGCACAGCCCTGGGGCGATACGCTGAATGCGTATCGCCCGATTTTTCGTTCTTTTGCTGAAAATCAAAGATTTTCCGGGCACAAAACCCGCAGGGAATGAATTTTCGCGCTCAGTGGGCAAGCGCAGTTTCGCGAGAATTCTCCCCGTACCGGCAAAGCCGGTTCTGCGGATCGGATACGGAGGGGCTGCGGCCCTTCCATACCACCCCCCTTCAAATGTCGATTCCCGGTAAATTGTGTTGAACATCAATGGAAAAAGCGGTACTGCAGCACTTTCGTCTGCAGCACCGCGAGGAATGTATCATTTGTCACTGCCGTCCGGTTGATCGGCTGAGGTGCCGGTATGGCCGCGTCTGCGGCAGAAAAGAAGATATACGCAGAACAGTGCCAGTGCGAAAAGGATCCCTGCGGGGTACGCGGCGGCAGCGTTCAGGTGAAAGCCTTCCGGGGCCATCAGGATATAGGTGAGGCTGACCGCGGACATGAACGCGGCGGGCAGCGCGGCAAGCAGCGAACCGCTGATTTTGCCGTGCCTGATGAGAAAGGCCGTGGAAGTCCACAGGGAGATCATGGCAAGCGTCTGGTTGGACCAGGAAAAATACCGCCAGAGGACGTTGAAGTCCAGCCGGGTCAGCACCGCCGCGGCAAGCAGCAGCGGCAGGGTGATGATCAGGCGGTTCCGGATCTTTTTCTGATCCAGACGGGTGATCTCGGCCAGGATCAGCCGCGCGCTGCGGAAGGCGGTATCCCCGGAGGTGATGGGGCACACGACGACGCCGACCACGGCCAGAATGCCGCCGGCGGATCCCAGCATGGTCCGGCAGATCTCATATACGGTGCCGGATTGCCCCAGCGAGGACAGCGCGCTGTTCAGCAGCCCTGTCGTTCCGTAAAAGGCGACGCCCGCCGCGGCCCAGATCAGCGCGATGACCGACTCCGCGATCATGGCCCCGTAAAAAACGCCGCGCCCCTGTTTTTCATGGGTGATGCATTTTGCGATCATCGGGGACTGCGTGGCGTGAAAACCGGAGATCGCGCCGCAGGCGACCGTGATGAACATGAAGGGCCATACGGGAAGGTTCTCCGGATGCAGATCGGAAAGTGTGATTTCAGGGATCCGGTATCCGCCCGCCGCGATGCCGCCGAGAACGCTCGCGGCCATTACGATCAGGATGACACCGAATACCGGGTAGAGTCTCCCGATCAGCCGGTCGATGGGCAGCAGTGTCGCCAGCACATAGTAGAGCAGGATCACGATGACCCAGAAGGTTTCGTTCAGGAAATCGGGGGTGAGCCTCGCGATCAGCGCGGCGGGACTGTTCACGAACACAGTGCCGGTGAGTACCAGCAGCACAACGGAAAAAACGCGCATGATCCATTTCACGGCATGCCCCAGATAGATCCCGGAAAGCTCAGCGACGGAACTGCCAAGGTGACGGCAGGAGATCATGCCGCTCAGGTAATCATGCACCGCGCCGCCCAGAATGGAGCCGAACACGATCCACAAAAACATCACCGGACCGAAGCAGGCTCCCATCAGCGCGCCGAAGATCGGGCCGGTTCCCGCGATGTTCAGCAGCTGGACCAGAAAGGCTTTCCAGGGTTTCATGGGTACGCAGTCCACACCGTCGTTCACGGCGATCGCCGGCGTTTTCCGATCGTCCGGCGCGAAGATTTTTTCCGTCAGCCGCCCGTAAAACAGATAGCCGAGCAGCAGCACGGCCAGAGAAAGCAACAGCGAAATCATATGTTCGCTCCTTTCGTTTTCGGGGCCGATCGCTCGCCGAAAGTATATCACAGTTTTTTTTGATTTCCAGAATTTACCTGATGAAAAAACTGTTGACAGGCGCCGATAAATCTGCTACAATACTCCTGCGGCTGGGAACGGCCGGTCAGATTGACGGCATTGGGGAATGGTGTAACGGCAGCACCTACGACTCTGACTCGTATTGTCAAGGTTCAAATCCTTGTTCCCCAGCCATTTTTTTAAGCCTCCATTGTCTAGTGGCCTAGGACACCGCCCTCTCAAGGCGGAAACATGGGTTCGAATCCCATTGGAGGTGCCACGCACCAGAAAATCCGGCATGCAGGCCGGGTTTTTTTG
>CADBNX010000126.1 GCA_902796115.1 uncultured Eubacteriales bacterium | reverse complement strand
TGGACCTGTTCTGAGTGTGACGGAAAGGAGAAGAGGAATGAAACTTCTGCGATTCGCGGCGGAAAGGAATATTTCGGTTTCGGCGCCTGACGGACGCGCGGCCCTGACCGTTGATAGCCGGAGTGACGGTCGGATGATCGCACTGACCGTACGGATTTTTTCGGAAGACCGTGATACGCCGCTGACACTGACGGCACAGGGGCTGCCGCGGGGCGCGAACGCCGCCCTGCTGATACACCCCTGGCGGATCGAACTGTGGGCGGACGGAAAGCTGTACGACGAAGAATGGCCGTGGGGGAAGCTGCTTCTGAATGACGGGTGCGACCGCGAAATGAGAAGCGCCGGAATCGACGTGCTGAACGACGAATCGGCGGATGACCGCGCGAATGCCGTGCTGCGCGGCAACGGGTTTTCCACGGACTGCGGCATTTCGGCGCGGGACGGATCACCCGCGGTGATCGGGCACCTGACGGCGCAAAACGGCGAAAACCCAGCGGAGGGATGGAAGCCTTCCGATCCCGGCGTGTTCGCGGGCGACTGCATGCCCTACACGGATCGCGATCCGGACGGCACCGAACGGTATCACCTGCTCTACCTGAAGGACCGGCGGCATCACCGGAGCAAATGGGGCAAGGGTGCGCACCAGTGGGCACACCTGTCCACAAGGGATTTCAGGGCATGGGACCTGCATCCGCTCGCGGTATCCATCGACGATCCCTCGGAGGGGTCGATCTGCACGGGTTCGTGGCTGAAAACGGAAAACGGGACGCAGCTCCTGTATTATACCATCCGTCCCGTCGACGATTCCCCCGCGCCGCTTTGCCGTTCCGTTTCCGGGGACGGGTACCATTACAGGCGCGACGGGGGTTTTCGGATCGTGCTGTCCGAACGGTATCACGGCGGCAGCGCGCGCGATCCCAAAATCGTGAAAGCAGCGGACGGGTATCACATGTTTGTGACCACCTCCCTGATGAAAGGAACGCTTGCGGGACGGGGATGCCTCGCGCATCTGCTGTCGGAGGACGGGAGAGGATGGCGGGAGACGGAACCGATTTATGTGTCTCCGGACGAGAGCCAGCCGGAGTGTCCGGATTATTTCGCGAAGGACGGCTGGCATTATCTGGTTTTCAGTCATCACGGACATGGGCAGTACCGGTATTCCCGCCTGCCCTTCTCGGAATGGCAGACGCCCGCGGACCCGGAGATCCCGTGCGAGAGCGTGCCGAAAGCGGCAATCTGGCGGGGGCGTATCATTTTTGCCGGTTTTCACCGCATGGAAGGATACGGCGGGACCCTGACGTTTACCGAGGCATGGCAGGAGGATAACGGAGTGCTGCGATTCCGGGAGGGACTGTGATGGCTGACACACCGAAAAGAGAGGATGAAAAGAAACCGCGGGATATCATCGGGGCGGCGAAAGCATACGTCCGGAGCCTGTTTGCGGGTAACGCGGACGGGCACGGGTTTGACCACACCATGCGGGTGTACGGGAACGCGCTCCTGATCGCGGATACAGAACCCGCGGCGGACCGGCTCGTCGTGTCCCTGGCCGCGCTGCTGCACGACGCGGACGATCATAAGCTGTTCCGTACGGAGAACAACGCCAACGCCAGGACTTTTCTGGAAAAACAGGGGATCCCTCCGGATACGGCCGAACGGATCTGCGCGGCGGTCAACGCGGTTTCATTCAGCAAAAACCGGGGCAGGAAGCCGGAAACCCCCGAAGGGAAGATCGTACAGGACGCGGACCGGCTGGACGCCGTCGGGGCGGTCGGCGTCGCACGGACCTTCGCGTACGGCGGACAGCACGGCCGGTCAATGGAAGATTCCATCGCTCATTTTCATGAAAAACTGCTTCTGCTCCGGGACGGGATGAATACGGAAAAGGGAAAGGAAATGGCCGCGGCGCGCCACGCATTTCTGGAATCCTTTCTGGCGGAATGGGAAGCGGAAATGACGCAGACAATACAGAATGGAGACAGGGAAACATGAAACTGGAGAAACTGCCGTACGAGCTGACGGTGTGCAAACCGGCCCCCGGAACTCAGATCGACCTGAAGCGGCGATTCTGCTTTTTCGCAAAAACGGACGAGGAGATCTCGCTGGTATGCCCCACGGAGGAAACGCCGGAGGAAACCGCGGAGCGGGAAGACGGCTGGAGAGGGTTCCGGATCGCGGGAACGCTCGATTTCGGACTGATCGGGATCTTATCGAAGATTTCCGGGCTGCTTGCCGAAAACCGGATCGGAATTTTTGCCGTCTCCACGTACAACACGGATTATATCCTCGTGAAAGCGGAGAACTTTGACAGAGCGATGGATGTGCTGGAGCGGGCCGGATACGAAACGGCCGGCTGAGCGTCGCACAAAGAAAACAAAGTAAAAACACCTTCCGGGCGTTTGCAGTGTTGACGCGGCGGGGATTATGGGGTATATTGATCGCGACATCCGGAAGAAAACCGGATGGAATAGAGGCGCGATGGACAGGAGTAGTGCGCGGGAGCCCGGCCGGGGCTGTGACCGCGGATGAAAGGGAAAATCGCCGAAATGCATGCGCCGCGGCAGGGAGCATGCGTTGGACAGGCGGATAATATCTGCCTGGCTGTCATGGTTCAAGGCCATGAAGCGCTATTCAAAAAAGCTCTTCCTGTTCTGAATGCGGGAAAACGGCGGTGAATGGCGCGGGCCGGTTCACCGTTTTTCATTTGCGCAAAAAAGAGGAGGACAAAGAAATGAAGAGAATGCTTGCCGCACTGATCGCTTTGCTGATGATGACCGCCTGCACGGCCCTGGCCGAAACCGCCGTACCGAGCGGGGTCGAGGACGGTGTGCTGACCATCGCCATGGAGTGCGCATACGCGCCTTACAACTGGACCCAGGGCGACGACAGCAACGATGCCGTACCGATCGCCAACGTGCCCGGCTCCTACGCCAACGGGTATGACGTGATGATCGCCAAACGCATCTGTGAAGCCAACGGCTGGCAGCTGGAAGTGATCCAGTCCGACTGGGATTCCCTGGTGCCCGGGGTACAGACCGGCGCCTTCGACGCCGTGATCGCCGGTCAGTCCATGACCGCCGAGCGCGCCGAGCAGGTGGATTTCGCCGGCCCGTATTTTTACGCGACCATCGTATGCCTGACCAAGGCGGACAGCCCATACGCGAACGCCAAGGGCCTGGCGGATCTTGCCGGCGGCAGCTGCACCGCGCAGATCGCCACCATCTGGTATGATACCTGCCTGCCGCAGATCACGGGCGCCAACGTGATGCCCGCCGCCGAAACCGCTCCCGCCATGCTGATGGCGCTGGAGACCGGCATGGTGGAC
>CADBNX010000125.1 GCA_902796115.1 uncultured Eubacteriales bacterium | reverse complement strand
CTGGTCCGTCTGGAAACCAGCCCCGAAGACATCGAAGGCATGAAGTACGCGCAGGGCATCCTGACCGTTCGCGGCGGGCAGACGAGCCACGCGGCGGTTGTCGCGCGCGGCATGGGCACCTGCTGTGTATCCGGCTGCGGCGATATCAAGATGGACGAAGCGAACAAGCGCTTCACGCTGGCCGGCAAGGAATACCACGAGGGTGACTGCATTTCTCTGGACGGATCCACCGGCAATATCTACGGCGAACTGATTCCCACCGTTCCCGCGGATCCCAACAGCGGATATTTCGGCCGCATCATGGAGCTTTCCGACAAGTACAAGAGACTGGGTGTCCGCACGAACGCCGATACTCCCAAGGACGCCCGTCAGGCGGCTGCGTTCGGCGCGCAGGGCATCGGTCTGTGCCGTACCGAGCATATGTTCTTCGATCCGGACCGCATCGGCGCGTTCCGAGAGATGATCTGCGCGGAGAGCGTGGAAGAACGCGAGGCTGCGCTTGCGAAGATCGAGCCGATGCAGCAGGCGGACTTTGAAGGTCTGTTCGAAGCGCTGGGCGGCTATCCGGTCACCATCCGTTTCCTGGATCCCCCGCTGCATGAGTTCGTGCCGACGGAAGAAGCCGATATCAAAGCGCTGGCCGATACCCAGGGCAAAACCGTCGAGTACATCAAGCAGGTCATCGCGTCTCTGCATGAATTCAACCCGATGATGGGCCACCGCGGATGCCGTCTGACCGTCACCTATCCCGAAATCGCCGCGATGCAGACCAGCGCCGTGATCAAGGCCGCTCTGGCAGTCAAGGGCCGTCATCCGGACTGGAATGTGGAACCGGAAATCATGATTCCGCTCGTCGGTGAAATCAAAGAACTGAAATATGTCAAGGACGTCGTGGTGAAGACCGCGGACGAACTGATCAAGGCTTCCGGCACGGAACTGAAGTACGAAGTCGGAACGATGATCGAAATCCCGCGCGCCGCACTGACCGCGGATGAGATCGCCAAGGAAGCGGAATTCTTCTGCTTCGGCACCAACGACCTGACCCAGATGACCTTCGGCTTCAGCCGCGATGACGCGGGCAAATTCCTGCCCAGCTACTATGAGAGCAAGATTTACGAGTTTGATCCGTTCTCCAAGCTGGACACCGTAGGCGTGGGCAAACTGATGGAGATGGCCGTAAAACTGGGCCGCGCGACCCGTCCCGAACTGCACTGCGGCATCTGCGGCGAGCACGGCGGCGATCCGTCCTCCATTGAGTTCTGCAATGCGATCGGCCTGGATTATGTATCCTGCAGCCCGTTCCGTGTTCCGATCGCCCGTCTTGCCGCCGCGCAGGCCGCGATCAAAGCGAAATAAGGCAATTGACTGACAAGAATCTGACACAATTTTGACAAGAACTATGTGTAACATTACAATGCCATGAGATGGCGGTCGGACGACCCCCTCAGTCCGATCGCGGCCTGACAAAACAGGTTTTCTTATGACCAACGGAGCTTCCTTCCCGGGAACGGGTCGGAAGCTCTTTTGAAAACAGGGAGGAAGGTATGGCAGATATCATCGTTCTGGACGGCGGGATCCGCGGGTGCGCGGCCGCGCTGGCAATGGCGGAATCGGGGCATCGGGTGACCCTTGTGGAAGGCCGGAGCTTTCTCGGGCATGAACTGACGGCAACGGGTCACTGCTGGCTCAGAAACGGTTCCGGAAAGCAGGAGATCTACTGTCCCACGGGCGTACAGAAAAAACTGGCCATGCAGAAGCTTCTGGACGCGGGAGTAAGACCGCTCCTGATGAGCAGGGTCTGCGGCGCTGCGCGGAAGGGAGGCAGGATCTGCGGCGTGCTTCTGGGCAATGCTTTCGGCATGCAGTATCTTTCCTCGGATCTGCTGGTGGATGCGACCGAACGAGCCGCTGCCTGGGGATATCTGCCTTTTCCGCAGCGGGTAACGGTCAGCTTTACGTTCTGCTGCTCCGGAGCGAATACGCTTTACGAGCGTGCGCTGGATGTACCGGAAACGATCGGGCTGACGGAGAACCTTGTGCTGCTTCACCCGACGGTGCTGCCGAATACGGAGGCGTTTGAGATACGCTTTTCGGCAGAATGGAAGGATACTCCCCTGTGGCGGTCCGAAACGGAACTGCGGGCACGGGAAAAAGCGCTGCAGACATTCCGGTATCTCAGGACGCTTCCGCGGCTCGATGAAATCACCCTGAAAAGTATGGCGGGGGAGATCAGGATCGCGGAGACTGCGGAACCTGCGGAAGAAAACGCCGGTGCGGTACGATTCTGCCCGGGGCTTCCGCTGGATATATCCACGCGGGATCTTGAGGATTGCCGCCGTGCCGCCGAAGCGCTTTGCGGCGCTGTTTCACAAAGCAGCGCTAATGAAGAGCCGGACGAAATGATCCTGCAGGGGAAAAGCATTGCCGAATTCACGCTTCTGCCGCCGGATGACAGGCTGTGCGGCATGCGTCCGGTCATTATTGATTTCGCCAAAGCCGGGCTGCCTGTGCTGAAGGCACAGGCGATCGTGGCGGGTATGGGAACGGCCGGCGCGCATGCGGTGGTGGGTCTGACGGAGGAAGGCGTCAGGACGGCGGTGATCGAAAGCCAGGTCCAGCCGGGCGGAACGCGCACGGTAGGGCGTGTGTCCGGACACTATTACGGAAATATCGCGGGATCCTGTGCAAAGGTGAACGAACAGGTGGCCGAACTGTCCCGGTCGATCAACGGACCGGGACGTGCGACGGATACGACGGCACGCATCCTTCTGTATCAGCGGATGCTGCGCGGCGGTGCCTGCCTGCCGCTGCTGGGCTGCACCGTATGCGGCGTGCTGAAAGAAGGCAGGAACCTGACAGGCGTGGCGGTCTGTTCCGCGGATGGGATGACCGCGGTGTACGCGCCCAATACCGTCGATACCACATCGGATGCGGTCGTGGCGGCGCTTGCCGGCGTGCCGTATGATTTCGGCTCGCCCCGGGACGGAAGCGTGATGACCAACGGGCAGTGGGGTGACAGCGAGTGGAAGGGCCGTGATTTTACGGATGCCGTTTATCACCGGGATTATGACGTGGTATGCAATGATGATTACGGAGACCTGATCCGCGCGGTCATCCAGGCGCACGGATTCAACAGCGACCTTGATTTTTCACCGATCAATACCATGCGGGAGAGCCGGCGCATCCGCGGCCGGCATACGCTGACCCTGCGGGAAGT
>CADBNX010000124.1 GCA_902796115.1 uncultured Eubacteriales bacterium | reverse complement strand
AGTATATCCGGCTTTTCATGCCCTGTAAAGCAGTGAAAACAGGACAATACGGATTGCAAACAAGACATTTTTCCGTTGAAGCACGGGAAAGAATGCTTTGAAAAAACCTTTACATTTCTCTCTTTCAGTCCGCTCTGAACAGTCTGACCACCTGACTTTGAAAATCCCCCTTCAGGCGGAACGGCATTCCGATTGTCATCAATCCGCTGCCGGAGAAAACTCCGATTCCTTCCGCCCGATAATGCGCGTCGGGATCCAACCCCCGCAGGCGCAGACGATTCGGGATCTCGCCGAATTGCATGTTTCGGCCGAACACAAAAACCACACCTTCGCTCTGATCCTTCGAAACAGCCTCATAGGCCGCATAGTTATGCTCGCGAAGAGAAACCAACCGGTAAAAATCACCCAATGCGACAATCCCCCGGATCTCTTTGTACAGCTGCGTATAACTCCGCAACTCTTCGGTTTCTTCATCGGTCAGCGTATTCAGGTTTCTGCCGATTGCCATGGAACCCAGCATCGACGCATGCGCCTGATACCGCATGGTGGTCCTGCGTTCATTGAAAAAGCTGCTGTAAACATCGCTGATGTGGCAGCCGCCGCCGGCCAGTTTCGACAGCATGAAAGTACTGAAGCCTTCATGGATTGCAATCATATCCAGGGTATCCTGATCATCGCTTCGGTTGATGCGGCCGGAAAAGCGTAGCATTCCCATATCCACCCGCCGTCCTCCGCTGCTGCAGTTTTCAAACAGAATATCCGGAAAAGTATCCTTGACCGTCTGATAGCAGCGGTACAGATTCCTGACATAGCGGATCCGCGCTTCTTTTTGATGCTTCGGTTCCGCGTTCTGCCAGCCCAGGTGTGCGATGGACGTATTGAAGTCGATTTTGAAATAGTCCAGGTCGTTTTCCCGGATCAGGTCCAGAATGCGGGCAGTAATGTAGTCCGCCGCTTCATCGTTGGCAAAATTCAATATCCACCGGGTGTTTGCGTGATCAAGCGAGCGTCCGTCATATTTTGCGATCCATTCCGGATGCTCCCCGGCCAGATTGCTTCCCGGATTGACCGATTCCGGTTCCATCCAAAGGCCGAACATCATCCCCCGCCGGTGCAGTTCGTCCGCAAGCGGCTTCAGGCCGTTCGGAAAACGCACGCGGTTGATCGTCCAGTCTCCCATTCCCTTGTTATAGCCTTTTGTCCCGACATCGCCTTCTCCTGCCCAGCCCGCGTCAATCACCAGCAGTTCCACGCCGATCTGCTGCGCTTTATCCACAACGCTGAAAACACGTTCTTCATTGACTGCCGCAAAATAGGTACCGTAGGCATTGTATAACACGGGCATCAGCCTGTCACGTTCCTTCGGCGCCATGATCACCTGCCGCTCATAATCATGCATGATGCGGCTGACATGGCCAAAGCCGCCCGTAGTATACCCGCCCAGAAATACGGGAGTCTCAAAAGCCTGCCCCGGTTCCAGGCACCATTCCGTATCATACGGGCTGATTCCGCCCGTAATATCGCAATAATCAAAAACGTCGTTCGCGATGACGCCGCGCCAGTTGCCGCTCCATTCCAGCGAAAAAAAGTATACGCCGCCCGTATCCTCCGTTGTGCTGCCTTCGTCGATCATAAAAAACGGAACGGCATCCGGCCCGGAAAGTCCGGTCCTGGTTTCGAGCACCAGTTCCCCTTTGGGCAGCGGCGCCCTGCTGATCTGAAACTCGTCGCCCCATCTTCCGGTCAACCATGTGCAGCGATATCCGCGATACCTCGGCAAATGCCAGTTTGCGGAATAAAAATGCTCCAGTACCACATCCGTATCCCCCAGATTGCGTATGATACTGTTCCGCTCGATGATATCCCTTTCGGCATATACCCGATAACGAAGAATCACTTCCACCGGATACTGTTTCTCTTTCAGCACGACTTCCAGGCGATCTCCGTCGATCACATGGCTTTTATACTCCAGATACGTGTCCCGCGTCCCGTCTGCAAAGCGCAGTTTCAGCGTCGACTCATTATTGGTGCAGTTATGCGGACGGTATTCCTCCATGTCGTCTTTTCTGATCCAGCCGGGATCAAACGGCTTTTTCAGTTCGTCAACGGTCGGCAGGTCCTGCGGGTCGGTTATCCTTGCTCCCCAGTACCTGTGATACAGCTTGCCTTCATGAATTGAAAAAGCATACGTGCTGTGATCCGTGTTCAGAATAAATTCCGCTGAATTCCGTAAGTATTCAATGCTCATGTTCTTATGATTCCTCCTTACAATCATCCGTGTTAACCTCCCCGGCACACCGTGCACCGTTCGCGGCCTACGCCGCAGGGAAGCGCTTT
>CADBNX010000123.1 GCA_902796115.1 uncultured Eubacteriales bacterium | reverse complement strand
CACCAGGTATAGGCATAGTGTATGCCCAGCTGCTCCAGAAAAACAATCTCATCCTCTTCGGCAAACGGGTCTATGATGTTGCTCAGTCTGACCGCGCCGGCGGCCTGATTCGGATTCATATGCATTCCCCTTTCATCAAATAACTGTATTCGTTGCTTATCCGGTTCGCTGTCAGGATCCTCTGCCGGCCCGGCAAAGCGTATATCAAAAAGGGCCGGTTTCCCGGCCCCTCAAACTTCAATACGCTTCTTTTCCGACTGACTTCACTGCTGCTTTGCTCCGCACTCCGGGCAGAATTTGCTGGAACGCGCGATTTTCTTGCCGCATTCTGTGCAGAATTTGGTGTCCTGCGGCGCCGCCGCGGGAGCAGCCTGCGCCGGCGCGCCCTGGTTCTGCGCGCCCTGCATCATCTGGCTGAAAGCTGCGCCTGCACCGAGTCCGACGCCGAGGCCTGCCGCGCCGTTCTGGTTCTGCGCCGCGTCGCGGATCGCTTCCGCCGCCTGGAACTGGGTATACTTGTTCAGATCGCCGACAACACCCATCGAGGTCCGACGGTCCATCGCCTTTTCCACTTCATCCGGAAGGGAAATATTCTCAATGGCAAAGCTGTCAAGCTGCAGGCCGAGCGCCTGGAATTTCGGGTTCAGCGTCGCCTTCGCGAATTCGCCCAGTTCGTCGTAGTTGGCGGCCAGATCCAGCGCCGGAATCTTTGACTGCGCGATGATATCGCTCAGCCCCGATACGATGGAGCGTTTCAGATGCTCCGTGACACCCTGCGTAGTGAACAGCGCGCTGGTGCCGAATACTTCCTTCAGGAAAGCGGTCGGATCGCATACGCTGAAGGAATAAATGCCGAAGGCGCGGATGCGCACCATGCCGAACTCCGCGTCCCGCATCATGACGGGGTTGGAGGTGCCCCATTTCTGGTTGAGGAACTGCTTTGTATTGATGAAATACACTTCCGCCTTGAACGGGGAATTAAAGCCGTATTTCCAGCTTTTGAGCATGGTCATGATCGGCATGTTCTGGGTCGAGAGCTGGTAGCGTCCGGGCTGAAACACGTCCGCCAGCTGGCCTTCGTTCACCATGACGGCGACCTGGCTCTCGCGTACGGTCAGCTGCGCGCCCATCATGATTTCATTGCCTTCCTTGTTGAAACGATATACCATGATATCGTCGGATGGACTGGTCCACTCGATCACATCGATGAACTGCCCCTTCAGTTTGTTAAGAATTCCCATTTTCCTCTCCTCCTTCATTATTCAGAAAACCGCGCAGATTCCGGATGGGTCCGGATTCCGCAACCGTCATATCAAGGTTCAGGTATTCCTTGATTTTATCGATGCTTGCCTGCATATGCTCGTTCGCGCGCCGCTCGAAATCGGCAAAATCCTGATCCAGTCCGCCTTCCGGGATGGCGGCCGCGCGGATATGGCGCGGCGTGATCACGGCGACAGTGTAATAGATGTGATCCACATACCCGCCGAAGAAATTGTTGCGCAGTGCGCGTTCCAGTCGATCGGCCGCATTCGCGTGCTGACTCATATACACGTCGCCCTGCGGCATGTCAAGCTCGTACACCATGCAGGGACGGGTGGTCGATATATGCGCCCGGATCAGTTTGAACTGTCTTTCCGCCACGGAAAAATCTTCCAGTTCTCCGCACAGCAGGCTGTGCATCAGTTCGTCCCGCATCATGGTGCGCATCATATCATCGTCGTACGGCTCATCCGTCGTATCCGCGTGAATACGGTTCAGAACGCCGGACAGCTCACGAAGAATGGTGAGCTGCTTTTGAGCGTCGTGTGAAACGGAATAAACCGGAAGGCTCGGACGTTCGTAGTGCAGGAAATGGGAAAGCACAGTCACGTCATTTCCTTCCAGGTAAAAACCGATCGCATCCACCGCTTTGGAATTGAGCAGCGCGATCGCTTCGTCTGAATCAGCCGCGTAAAGCGGCTCGCAGAACCCGAGCGAAAGCCAGTTGATGTTTTTGAACATTTCCCGGATATTGACCCGGTTCGTTGCCAGAATCAGCTTGTACATTGCGCACCTCCCTGTGAATGTGCAACCATATTATACATGAACAGGGCAGAATTGACAAGTACTCCGAAAAAAGGGCCTGAATTG
>CADBNX010000122.1 GCA_902796115.1 uncultured Eubacteriales bacterium | reverse complement strand
TGCGGCGAAGCGGCGGACATCACGGAACAGGCGGTGCTGAAGGGAAACCGGATGACGCTTTCCGGGGAACTGATCGACCGCATCGGCCTGACACGCCGGGACTGCGATGACGAACTGCCGGGACTTGCCGTCGCACTGATGAAAGCTTGAACGTATTTCCCGATAACAGGCGATTTCCGTACCGGACGATGACACATTTCCGGTTCTTTCCGGCTGCGTGTCACATGATACCGAACCGTAATGAGGCAAAAAAACAACCCCAAAGGAGATGACTGTTCATGGAAAAGCTTTCCCGGGCGCCCTGGCTCGGCGCAGCGTATTATCCGGAAGACTGGCCGGAGGAAGAGATCGGGAGCGATATAAAACGCATGAAGGAGATCGGTATCACCGCCGTGCGCATCGGCGAGTTTGCCTGGCACAGAATGGAGCCAAGGCCGGGCGAGTTTGATTTCTCGTTTTTCCACAGAGTAGTCGACAGACTGGGGGAGGCGGGCATTGCCGTGGTGATGGGCACGCCCACGGCCACGCCGCCCCGCTGGCTGAGCCGGCTTTATCCGGACGTACTCTGCGAACGGGATAACGGGCGCGCCGTCCAGCACGGGGGCCGACGCCACTGCTGCTCAAACAATCCCCATTACAATGAATACTGCATGCGTATCGTGGAAAAAATGGCCCGGGAATTTGCGGATGAACCCGCCGTCATAGGCTGGCAGATTGACAATGAAATCTATATCCGCGACAAAGGGGTGGGCTGCTTCTGTCCCAACTGCCAGGCAGCCTTCCGGGAGAGACTCAGAAAAAAATACGGATCCGTCGACGCGCTCAACGATGCCTGGAACCTGAACATTTTCAGCCAGTGGTACGATGACTTTGCCGACATTCCCGTCCCACGGGACACCTGGCACAATCCGCATCTCATTCAGGCCTGGTACGAATTTCAGGCCGATTCCCATATTGAATTCGTGCATCGCCAAGCGGAAATCCTGCACAGGTATGTGAAGGTGCCCGTGGGCACGGACGTCATGCCTGTGAACGGCATGGATCACCGCCGTTTGACCGGGAAACTGGACGTCGTACAGTTCAACCACTATAACACTCCGGCGAATCTGTATACCTGCGCTTTCTGGTTTGACTTCCTGCGTACGCTGAAAGACCGCCCATTCTGGAACACCGAGACGGACGTGTGCTGGAACGGCTCCACCGCCATCAGCCAGAGTCTGAAGCCGGAAGGCTTCTGCCGCGCCAACTCCTGGCTGCCCATCGCGCTGGGAGGCGAAGCGAACATGTACTGGCTCTGGCGCACCCACTGGGGCGGGCATGAGCTGACGCACGGCGCGGTGCTGGATACCAGCGGCCGATGCACGCACACCGTCGGTGAGGTGAAGGAGGTGGCCCGGGGCTATGCCCGGGCGGCGGAATTCATCAACGGCACCCGCGTGCGCACCAACACGGCCATTCATTTCACTTCCCTCAGCTGGAACATGAACATGGCCCAGCCGGTGGTGAAGGATTTAAAGTACGCTCCCACGGTGCAGGCGCACTGGTATAAGCCCGCCGTGGACCTGGGACTGCGTCCGGACGTGATCGACGCGGCTCAGCCGCTGGACGGGTACAGGCTGCTGATCACTCCGATGGTGATGAGCCTGGAAGAACACGGCCTTCCGGAACGTATCACCGAATGGGTAAAAGAGGGCGGTACCTGGCTGGTCGGGCCGCTGACCGACGTGCGGAACGCAGAAGGCGCACGCTACAAAAACCGCTTTTACGGAATGCTGGAGGATCTGACCAGCGTCAGATGGTGTTACGGCGTGCCGGACACCGAAGGGCACCTGGAAGCTGAATGGCAGGACGGAACGGCTTTCCGGGGCAGCGCCTGGTTTGAACTGTGTGAGGACTGCGGCAGCGATACCCTCGTGCGGGTGACGGAGGGCCACAGCGCGCTGAGAGGAAAATCGCTGGCGGTGAAACGCAGCATCGGAAAGGGAACCGTGATTCTGCTCGGTACGATTCCCTCCGAAGCGGACGCGGCGCGGCTCATCCGTCTGGCCTGCGAGGCAAGCGGCGCAGAGCCGGTCCGTATCGAGGGCGAGGTCATGGCCGCGCGGCGGTCAGGCACGGCCGGCGAAGGTCTGATGCTGGTAGAATACGGCGGAAAGGACGCCGCCTGTACCCTGCCGGAGCCCATGGTTGATCTTCTGACCGGCCGCAGGCTTCAGAACCGCGCGGCACTGAAGCCCTACGATGTGCTGGTGCTCAAAGCCGCTGAATAAACCGTTGTATCTTTCGGCCTGAAAGAATGCAGGGGGATGCCTTTTCGGGCATCCCCCTGATCGACGCGGGTTTTCCGCAATGGCGGATCCTTACGGTTTTCCGTAATAGACTTCATGGAGAACCGGGTTTCCGTTCGCGTCTGTATCCATTTTGTACTGGAGGTCTTTCCGTGCGACCGCGTCTTCCAGCGTATAGTAATAGCGGTACCAGCCGTTATACAGCTCCGCCGCCGCGTGAGAGCCCTCGGGCGCGACAAATACCGCGTTGCAGTCCGTGAAAATGGCGATGTCAAATTGGCCCAGACTGGCGGGCAGCACCAGGTAGAACCGTTCCGCCGTAAAGCCCGCTCCGACGCTCCTGAAGGTTACGCTTCCCTCAATGGTTTTCAGGGTCGTGGGCATTCTCAGCACCAGGCAGTCCTGGCCGTTCACCTTTTCCACTCCGCTCTGGTGCAGCAGCGTGCAGTTATCGAATACATCCGCTTTGATCTCCGCAACGCCCTCCGGGATGAACACTTTCCGCAGATCATGCATGTCCTTGAACACGCTTTCCGTGATCCCCCAGATGCCAAGTCCCGAAGGAATGGTCACCTCCGCGGAGCTCCCTTCATACCTGCGCAGGATCAGCCGGCTCACGTTTTCGTCGTTCTCGTTCTTGCGCAGCTCCCAGCGGTAGAGGAGGCCGTCCTCCTGGTGTCCTTTCAGCGCGAATTCATAACCGTTTCCTTCGTTCGAAATCAGCTTCGCGGTCGCCGAGCCGGCCGTACACACCAGCCTGCCTTCTCCCAGGTCATTAAACGCGCCCCAGCCGCCGGTGGAAACTTCCTCCATATCATCCGGCAGGACGTAGAAGTGCCGCACCGCGGAAGCTTTTCCGCATTCCTCGAACGCGTGATTCTCAATTACCTTCAGGGTAGTCGGGAAGGTGATATCCGTCAGGTTTGTACATCCCTTGAACGCGCTGTCCTCGATGCGCACGGTGCCCTCCGGGATCACTACCTTCGTCAGATCCGTACGTTTGAAGAAATCCGGTTCATAATCGCCGTAAGGCGGATCCCACTGGTACATCGCGATGGCATAGATCCCTTCGGGGATCACCACCTCGGGCCCCGTTCCCGCATAGCCTGACAGATACAGGCGGTAGACGGTTTTTCCGTCTTCCTCGAAGGCACGGTAACGGTAGCGGAAATCCCGCTCGCCTTCGACGGTATAGCAGAAATTCTGCGCGGTCAGCAGCTTGGCGGTCTGGGAGTATTTGCCGGTCTGCAGCACCGCGTTGCAGTCCGAGAAGGTCTGCGCGCCGCCGCGTCTGGCTACGACTTCCTCCATGTTGTCCGGCAGGACAAAGTAGAACGTCTCCGTGACGTCCCGCCCGCAGTAGCGGAACACATTCTGATCCAGTTTCTTCAGCGTGCTCGGGAAGGTGATGTCCGACAGCTTGTAGCAGTTGGTGAACGCGTCGCTCTCGATCGCCACCGTACCCTCCGGGGAGACCACCTTCTCTACCGTTTCGTTGCCGTAGAAAGCGTCCCCGTGGAAGGTCCGCCAGTATGTGGAGTCCGTCGTCCCGTTAAAGCG
>CADBNX010000121.1 GCA_902796115.1 uncultured Eubacteriales bacterium | reverse complement strand
TCAGATCGTCGGCTGTTACCGGACGGTCGTCATAGGTATAGGCCACGATGATGCGTCCCAGACGCTCCTTCAGATCGCGGATGGAAGTGGCGAGACAGAATACCGCCATGATTTCGCTGGCCACCGTAATGTCAAAGCCGTCCTCGCGGGGCGTGCCGTTGGCTTTGCCGCCCAGTCCGTCCACCACAAAGCGCAGCTGCCGGTCATTCATATCCACGCAGCGCTTCCAGGTGATTTTCTTCACATCGATCCCAAGCCGGTTTCCCTGCTGGATGTGATTGTCCAGCATCGCGGCCAGCAGGTTGTTCGCCGCGCCGATGGCGTGAAAATCGCCGGTGAAATGCAGGTTGATGTCCTCCATCGGCACCACCTGCGCCCAACCGCCGCCCGCGGCGCCTCCCTTGATGCCGAATACCGGGCCCAGGCTCGGCTCGCGCAGCGCCACCGTAACGTCCTTGCCGATGCGGGCTAGCCCGTCCGCCAGGCCGATCGTGGTCGTTGTCTTGCCCTCGCCCGCCGGGGTCGGGGTAATGGCCGTCACCAGCACCAGCTTTCCGGGCTTGCGGTCCGTTTCCTCAAGCAGGGCCGGGTTGATCTTCGCCTTATACCGGCCGTACTGCTCCACGTATTTCTCATCCACATGCGCCTTGCGCGCGATCTCTCCGATGGGTTTCATTTTGCACTGCTGGGCGATTTCGATATCCGACAGATAAGCCATGGTTCATTTCCCTCCTGTTTTTTGCGGGCGTCTTCCCGCGCGCCTGCTCCTTCGCGGCGTCTGTTTATTTGAAATACGCGACGGCCGATTCGAACATGCCGATGTCATACCTTCCCGGCACGTTCCGGTACAGCCCGTCTCCCGTCCGTTCGCTGTGTCCCATTTTACCGAACACGCGTCCGTCGGGACTGGTGATCCCCTCGACGGCAAAGCAGCTTCCGTTGGGATTGAAGCGCACGTCCATCGTGGCTTCCCCCGCAAGATCCACGTACTGGGTCGCGATCTGCCCGTTCGCGGCAAGCTTCCTGACGGTTTCCTCATCCGCCAGGAAACGGCCCTCCCCGTGGCTGATCGGCACCTGGAAAATATCTCCCACTTGCGTTTTGCGCAGCCAGGGGCTCAGATTGCTCGCGATCCGCGTGCGCACGATGCGGCTCTGATGCCTGCCGATGGTGTTGAAGGTCAGCGTGGGGCTGTTCTCTTCCGGCTCCGCGATGCGTCCGTAGGGCACGAGGCCCAGCTTGATCAGCGCCTGGAAGCCGTTGCAGATGCCGCAGATCAGGCCGTCCCGCTTCTCCAGCAGTTCGCCTACGGCCTCGCGCACCGCCGGAGAGCGGAAGAAGGCCGTAATGAATTTCGCGCTTCCGTCCGGTTCGTCCCCGCCGCTGAAACCGCCGGGGATGAAAATCATCTGGGAGGCGCGGATCGAGCGTGCGAACGCGTCCACACTGCGCGCGATCCCCTCGCCCGTCAGGTTATTGATCACCAGGATCTCGGCATCCGCGCCGGCGTCCCGCACGGCGCGCGCGCTGTCATACTCGCAGTTCGTGCCCGGAAACGCGGGGATCACCACGCGGGGCTTCGCCGTCCGCAGCGCGGGGGCATGCGTCCTTTGGGCGGTGCCCGAGAAGGTCTCCGCCTTCACGGCAGGCGTCGGGATATTGCACGGGTATACCTCTTCCAGGCGTCCTTCCCATGTTTCCAGGATTTCGGCAGCGGGAACGCGCTCGCTGCCCAGCGCGAATTCCGCCTCCCGCGTCACGGTTCCGACCGGTATCCCGCCGCAGTCCTCTTCCGTTTCCACCAGGAAATCGCCGTACCGGCACGCGGTCAGCTCCTCCACCGTCCATCCGTCCGCGAAGCGGAACCCGAACCCGTTTCCGAAGCTCATTTTCATCACCGCTTCCGCGATGCCGCCCATGCCAGGCGTATAGCAGCTAAGAATTTTCCCGCCGCGGATCAGTTCCGTCACGCGGCTGAAGTGATGAAGCAGCTCTTCCGTGTCCGGCAGGCCGTTTTCATCCGTTTTTGTATGGAACAGTTCCACCCGGCTGCCCGCCTTTTTCAGTTCCGGGGACAGGATTTCCCCGGTTTTTCCCATCGTGACCGCGAACGACACCAGGGTGGGCGGCACGTCCAGCTTTTCAAAGGACCCGCTCATGGAGTCCTTCCCGCCGATCGCGCCGATACCGAGCTTCATCTGCGCTTCAAACGCGCCGAGGAGCGCCGCGAGCGGCTGTCCCCACCGCGCCGGGTCCCTGCCCGGTTTCTCAAAGTACTCCTGGAAGGTCAGATACACATCCCGGAAATCCGCGCCCGTGGCGATCAGCTTGCACACGCTCTCCACCACGGCGAGGTACGCGCCGTGGAAGGGGCTTTTCTCCGCGATGAACGGATTGTACCCCCACGCCATCAGGCTGCAGTCGTCCGTGTGCTTTTTCTCCATGCTTATCTTCTGCACCATCGCCTGAACGGGCGTCAGCTGGTATTTGCCGCCGTAGGGCATCAGCACGGTGCCCGCCCCGATGGTGGAATCGAAGCGCTCTCCGAGGCCGCGCCTGGAGCACAGGTTCAGATCCCCCGCCATGGCGCGCAGCGTATCGGAAAATCCGCCCGATCTTTCCTGCCGCCAGGCCCCGATTTTTTCCGGCGCCGCTTCCGTGTGCTTCGGCGCGCCGTTGGTATTCAGGAATTCGCGGCTGATATCCACCACGGTATCGCCCTGCCAGCGCATCCGCAGACGCTTTTCCTCCGTCACGGCCGCCACCCGGCAGGCCTGCAGGTTTTCCTGCTCCGCCAGCGCCAGGAACCGGGGCACGTCCTCTTCGGCCACGACCACCGCCATGCGCTCCTGACTTTCGGAAATGGCAAGCTCCGTGCCGTCCAGGCCTTCGTATTTCTTCGGCACCGCGTCCAGATTGATATCCAGCCCGTCCGCCAGTTCCCCGATGGCCACGCTGACCCCGCCCGCGCCGAAATCGTTGCAGCGCTTGATCAGCCTGCAGGCTTCCCCGTTGCGGAACAGGCGCTGAAGCTTTCTTTCCTCCGGCGCGTTGCCCTTCTGCACCTCGGCTCCGCACATTTCCCCGCTGTGCGCGTTATGCGCTTTGGAGGAACCCGTCGCGCCGCCGATGCCGTCGCGGCCGGTGCTGCCGCCCAGCAGGATCACCGCGTCCCCGGGCCGGGGCACTTCCCGGCGCACATTCTCCTGCGGCGCCGCGGCGATGACGGCGCCGATTTCCAGGCGTTTCGCCGCGTATCCGGGATGATAGAGCTCATCCACGATGCCGGTTGCAAGTCCGATCTGGTTCCCGTAGGAGGAATACCCCGCCGCGGCGGTCGTAACCAGTTTTCTCTGGGGCAGCTTGCCCGGAATGGTTTCGCTGATCGGCACAGTCGGATCCGCCGCGCCGGTCACCCGCATGGCACCGTACACGTAAGCCCTGCCGCTGAGCGGATCGCGGATCGCGCCGCCGATGCAGGTGGCGGCTCCGCCGAAAGGCTCGATCTCCGTGGGATGGTTGTGGGTCTCATTCTTGAACAGCAGCAGCCACGGCTCCTTCTGCCCGTCCGCTTCCACCTCGATCTTCACGGTGCACGCGTTGATTTCCTCACTCTCGTCCAGCTTCGGCAGCTTACCGTGCGCTTTCAGCCAGCGGGCCGCCACCGTCGCCAGGTCCATCAGGCACACGGGTTTCCCCTCGCGCCTTAAATCCTTCCTCACGCGCAGGTAATCCGCGAACGCGTCCCCAAGAAGCGCGTCCTGAAAACGCACATTCCCGATTTCCGTCAGGAAGGTGGTGTGCCGGCAGTGATCGCTCCAGTAGGTGTCCAGCATGCGGATTTCCGTAACGGTGGGATCGCGCCCTTCCTTCCGGAAATACGCCTGGCAGAACGCGATGTCGTCCACGTCCATGGCGAGCCCGAAGCGGTTCACGAAATCTTCCAGGCCCTTCCCGTCCAGCTCCCTGAACCCGTCCAGCACCTTGACCCGTCCGGGCTTCGCCCAGTCCTCTTTCAGGGTTTCGGGTTTTTCGAGGGAAGCTTCCCGGGCTTCCACCGGGTTGATCACGTATTTTTTGATTTCCCGAAGCTCCGCATCCGTCAGGCTGCCGTAGAGCAGGTATACCCTGGCGCTGCGGATCAGCGGACGATCCCCCTGGCTGAGGATCTGGATGCACTGCGCGGCGGAATCCGCGCGCTGGTCAAACTGACCGGGCAGGTATTCCACCGCGAACACACGCGCGCCGTCCTGCGGCGCTTCTTCCGAGGCGATATCCACCTGCGGCTCGGAAAACACGGTTTTCACGGCGCTCCGGAACAGTTCTTCGGATATGTTCTCCGCGTCATAGCGGTTCAGCAGCCTCACGCGTTCCAGTCCGCGGATACCCAGCAGCTGCCTGCACTCGTTTTCAAGGTTGCGGGCTTCCAGATCCAGCCCGGGCTTCTTTTCCACAAATACTCTGTAAACCATGCCGTCCCCTCTCACGCCAGCGCTTCCATGGCTTTCCTGCCGATGTCGCGGCGGAAATACCGGTTTTCGAATCGGATCCCCTCAGCCAGTTCATAGGCCCTGCGCACGGCTTCGGGCAGGCTGTCCGCCGCCGCGGTCACTCCGAGCACCCTTCCGCCGGAGGTGACCAGTTTTCCGTCCTTCATCGCGGCGCCCGCGAAATACACGTTTTTCTCCGTCCCTTCGGGCATCGTGATTTCAAACCCGCGCGCGTAATGCTCCGGATATCCTTCCGAGGCGAGGATCACGCAGCACGCGTGCGCCCTGCGGAATCGCACCGGGCACTGCGCCAGTTTTCCCTCCGTCACGGCCCGCATCACGGTCAAAAGATCGCTCTCCAGCAGCGGCAGCACCACCTGCGTTTCCGGATCGCCGAAACGGCAGTTGTATTCGATCACCTTCGGCCCGTCCTTCGTCAGCATGAGCCCGAAATACAGGCAGCCGCGGAACTCGCGCCCCTCAGCCTTCATGGCGCGGATGGTGGGCAGGAAGATCTCTTCCATGCAGCGTTTTTCGATTTCCGGCGTAAAATACGGGTTCGGAGCGACGGTGCCCATCCCGCCGGTATTTTTGCCCCGGTCACCGTCCAGCGCCCGCTTGTGGTCCATGCTGGATACCATGGGCACCAGCGTGTTCCCGTCCGTAAAACTGAGCACGGATACCTCCGGGCCCTCCAGGTATTCCTCGATCACGATGCGGTCCCCGCTCGCGCCGAATTTTTTATCCTGCATGATTTCACGAACGGCGGCAAGCGCTTCATCTCTCGTCATCGCTACGGTCACGCCCTTGCCCAGCGCCAGCCCGTCCGCCTTGACCACCGTGGGGATCGGCGCCTTTTCCAGGTAGGCGTATGCCGCTTCCGGGGAAGAAAACACTTCATATTTCGCCGTCGGGATCCCGTATTTTTTCATCAGTTCCTTGGCGAATACCTTGCTCCCCTCAATGGCGGCCGCCGCCGCGCGCGGCCCGAAGCAGGGAATGCCCGCCGCTTCCAGCGCGTTCACGCAGCCCAGCACCAGCGGATCGTCCGGTGCCACCACCGCGTAATCGATGCGGTTTTTCACGGCAAAATCCACAATGCCGTCAATATCCTTTGCCGCGATATTCACGCACACCGCGTCGCGCGCGATGCCCCCGTTGCCCGGCAGCGCGATAATCTGCTCCGCTTCCGGGTTTTCCTTCAGCTTGCGGATGATGGCGTGCTCGCGCCCGCCTCCTCCTACGACCAGCAGTTTCATGATTCCACCGTCCTCCCGGGCCGGGCGGGAGAGCGTCCCGTGAACGCGCTCCCGACCCTGTCCGGCCAATCCTTTCTCAGTGATGGAACAGGCGCATATGCGTAAAGCACATGGTCATGCCGTATTTGTCGCAGCACTCGATCACCGCGTCGTCCCGGATGGAACCGCCGGGTTCCGCGACGTATTTCACGCCGCTGCGCCAGGCGCGCTCGATGTTGTCGCTGAAGGGGAAGAACGCGTCGGAGCCCAGCGCCACGCCGTCAAACGTGGAAAGGAATTCCTTCTTCTCGGCCGCCGTCAGCGGCTCGGGGCGCTCGGCGAACACGTTCTGCCAGTTGCTGTCGGCCAGCACGTCGTCGGACTCGGTATCGCTCAGGTACAGGTCGATCGTGTTGTCGCGCTCGGAGCGGCCCAGGCCCTCCTTGAATACCAGCGCCTGAACCTTCGGATGCTGCCTCAGGTGCCACAGGTCGGCCTTGTTGCCCGCCAGCCTGGTACAGTGGATGCGGCTCTGCTGACCCGCGCCCACGCCGATGGCCATGCCGTGCTCAGCGTAGCAGACCGAGTTGGACTGGGTGTACTTCAGGGTGATCAGGGCCACGATCAGGTCGCGCGCCGCGCTGTCGGGGATCTCCTTGTTGGCGGTGGGGATGTTCTCGAGCATCGCCTTATCGATCACCACGTTGTTGTGGCCCTGCTCGAAGGTCACGCCGAACACCTGCTTGCGCTCCAGCGCGGCGGGGGTGTAGTTCGGGTCGATCTGCACCACGTTGTACGCGCCCTTGCGCTTGGCGGTCAGGATCTCCAGCGCCTCGTCGGTGTAGCCGGGAGCGATGACGCCGTCGGACACCTCGCGGCTGATCAGGCGGGCGGTCTCCTTGTCGCACACGTCGGACAGGGACACCCAGTCGCCGAAGGAGGACATGCGGTCCGCGCCGCGGGCGCGGGCGTAGGCGGTGGCCAGCGGGCTCAGCTTGGCCTTTTCCACGAAGCAGGCCTTCTTCTCGACCTCGGTCATCGGGGTGGCGACGGCCGCGCCGGCGGGCGAGACGTGCTTGAACGAGGCCGCGGCGGGCAGGCCGGTGGCGGCCTTCAGCTCGGTGACCAGCTGCCAGCCGTTCAGCGCGTCCAG
>CADBNX010000120.1 GCA_902796115.1 uncultured Eubacteriales bacterium | reverse complement strand
GCGAGAAGAATAAAACTCACGCCGAGTTCCTCCGCCTCCGTAAACACGCGGTCCCAGTCTTCTCCGGAAAGCTGGCCGACAGGTTCGTCGTCGGAACAGGCGTGGTTCTGCCTCGAGTAGCATCCTGCGCAGTGGAGATTGCAGCTTGATGTAATACTGGCGATCAGAAACGCGGGGATGTGTTCCCCCTTTTTTTCGGCCTCAAGCCTCTTCCTGGAAGCCGCTTTTACCGATGCGGCAAACCGTGCCATGAACAGGGATTCTCTTGGGTTCTTCAGCGTCGCCCGGATCACATCCGAGACAAAATTCTGAATATTCCGTGAAAAATACTCCTGGAAATCGAAACTATCCTTCATCGCGAACCTTTTTATTATACACTCCGCCCGGCATCCGGGCACGCAATGATGATTATATATAATATGATAATAATAGTCAATATGTTTTTCATATCTGAAAACTTCGTTTCCGGAACTTTCAGAACGATAAAAAAACGGCCCCAACGGGGCCGTTTCTGGTTGAGCCAAATCTGAACTCAGTTGATGACGGAGATAAACTCCTTGTAGACCCAACCGAGTTTTCCGCTGATCTGCAGCAGATACCAGCCATTCTCCTTGGCATAGTAGGAGTAAATACTTCCCGCATAGGCATAGCAGCTGAGCTTTGCATACTGTTTGCCCGGGCCGGTCCTGACGTTGCAGGCATGCTCGCAGTTGACGATCAGGACATGTCCCCTCTCCGCGCTTGCGCCGCCGGAGACGCCTTCAAGTTCATCCATTTTCAGTTCTTCGCTCATATTCATATCCTCCGTTTTCAAGTAATAATTTAGGTTCATCCCGTCAGTCGATGACGGCGATAAAATCTTTATACACGTAACCGAATTTGCTGTTGTTGATCTTCACTCTGTACCAGTTTCCGGTCTTTCCGTAATACGGAAGTTTCTCATTCGCATAGGCATATCCGATCTTCTCGCTCTCCGCGTTCGGTTCCGCCCTGACGTTGCAGGCATGCTGACAGTTTATGATCAGAACATATCCCTTCCTTACGCCGACGCCGCCGGTAACGCTTTCCAGATCTTTCAGTGTGATATCGGGCATTGATACTTCCTCCTGTTTGTAATTTGTATTCTGGTGGCTTTCGCCATCGCCTCTTTTTTACAGTTACAGTGTAGCACGATATCCGTTAGCAAAGATACCGCTTATTTGGTGAAATTCACGCCTGATTTGGTGAAGTTTTCATGAATTCGGACCGGCCGCGGTATAGGCGCGCCATCCGCCGTACGCCGTTATCTCCTTCATTCCCCTGACCAGCTCGGGTTCTCCGAGCATTCCGAAAACCGTTTCCCCGTCTTCGAGAAACACGCGGCCGATACAGAGCCCTGCCGGTTCGCCGGCAAACACCTCCGCGAGCCCTTCCGGAGGAAGACTCCAGATCTCAAGCGCTACCGAACCGGCGCACGGATCGTCCGGGCCGGTACGGATCATGGCGGGGTAAGCGTCGGAAACGCTGTAGAGCCGGTAGCAGCGGGCGGTCCTTGCTTCCCTTACAAAGTCAGCGCCTGCCCTGATCAGATTGCCCTCCAGCTCCAGCCCGCGCATCAGCGTCCCGTTCACGGCGAACAGTACATTATTCCTCATAGATAATCTCCTCCTGCATGTCAGACAGCGGTTTCTGCTTCATCCATCTTTTTGAAAGATAATAGCCCGTCCCGATCAGAAACGGAATATATCCCGCCAGCGCGTCTCCAAGCCAGAAGCCGAGACATCCGAGCCCGGCGGCAAATCCCAGAAGCGCGGAAATCCCGATCCGTGCGGCGATTCCGTCGATCAGCGCGACCATAAGGTTCAGGCGCGAATTCCCGGAACCGTTGATCATGGAAAAGCCCATGGTACGGACCGCGGTTCCGAAGAAGTTGACGATGCACGGCAGGATAATGATCGGCGCTGCCAGCAGAACGGCAGCATCCTGTGTAAACAGTTCAAACACCTGTACGGGGAACGCCGCAAGCGCCAGGGAAAACACGAGAGAGATCGACGCGCCGAACAACAGAACCCATCCGAGTATGCCCCTGACCCGGTCATACCGCCGGGCGCCGAGGTTCTGGCTCATCATGGCGCCGCCCGTCGCGTTGAATGACGCGCCGACCACGTTGATCACGGTCCCGAGTTTGTTGAATATCCCTGCAACCGCGGAATTGATGACACCGTAGCTGTTGATCCAGGAAGTAACGACCATTTTGGAAAAGTTGACCGACGCGGACTGGATCGCCATGGGAATCCCGAGTTTCAGGAGCGCCCTCCTGCATTCGGGGTCCATCCTGAAGCTTTCCAGACGGAAATCAAAATGGAACGCTTCCCTGCGGCGGTAGAGGAACATAATGGAAAACAGGAAACTT
>CADBNX010000119.1 GCA_902796115.1 uncultured Eubacteriales bacterium | reverse complement strand
ATGGTGTCGGCGGCGACGGTTCCGTTTGATACGCGCAAAGCTTCCCTTTCGCCGCCCGCGGCTGCAAAAACGAATTTTCATTTGAAATATTGCATAAATATTCAAAATAGTGTTGACATACCCGAAAATCTGTGTATAATATGCACATGTATTGCCGATCCGGCAATCACATTATCAAGGAGGTTTTCGTATGAAAAAGCTGATTGCTCTTGTATCCGTTCTGGTGCTGGCGCTGAGCCTGGCAGGGTCCGTATTCGCGGAAGACGCCCCGACCACCATTGAAGCCGGCAAGCTGACCTATGCCACATCCCCCGATTTTCCGCCCTTTGAGAGCACGGATGACGACGATCAGGTCATCGGCATCGAGCCCGACATCATGGCCCTGATCGGCGAAAAGCTCGGCCTGGAAGTGGAAGCCGTTCCCATGGACTTCACCTCCGCGCTGCTTGCCGCCCAGCTGGGCAAGACCGATATGGTCGTTTCCGGCGTGACCGCTACCGGCGACACGGCGGAGGAACGCAAGACCTGGTTTGACTTTACCACCATCTATGTATACGTCCAGCAGGCCATCGTCTTCAAGAGCGGCAAGGACATTTCCATGGATAACCTGGGCGAGCAGGATATCGGCGTGCAGGCCGGCACCACCGGCCAGATCCTGGTGGAAGCCGATTTCGGCGAGGACAAGGTCACCGCGTATGACAAGTACTCCCTGGCCTTCCAGGCCCTGCTGAACGACCAGGTCAGCTGCATCGTTCTGGACGACGCCGTGGCCAAGGCCTATGTGGCTCAGCATCCGGAGCTGACCATGGTGCAGACCACCTATGAGCCCGAAGGCTATGCGTTCGGCGTGTTCAAGCAGGACACCGGCCTTCTTGAGGCGATCAACGCCGCCCTGGAGGAATTGATCGAGGACGGCACCATCGAGGAAATCATCCTGAAGTGGAATGAGTAGCTTCCGGTAATGCCCGGCGTTTCCGGCGGCTTGAAAGCGGACAGAGGACAGGCTGTATCGCAGCGCCTGTCTTCTGTCTGTTTCATGTAAAACGGTCTTTCCGGCGGGCGGGACCGCGCCTGCCGGAAAGCCGGCCTCCCCCCAGCACAGAATGAAGGCGGTGAGTGGACTTTGGAACAGTTTGAAGCATGGAGAGCGCTTTTAAAGGCGGGTGACCCCGTATCGCTCTGGCAGCGCATGTATGTGTATTTTTATCAGGCGTTCATTTACAAGGACCGCTGGCAGCAGTACCTGAACGGCGTCACGCGCACCCTGTGGGTGACCGCCATCGCGCTGCTGATCGGCGTTTTCCTGGGACTGATCGTGGCCATCGTGCGTACGGCGCACGACCAGCAGCGTCCGGGGCATACCAACTTTATTCTGGGCATTCTCAACAGCATCTTCCGGGTGTATGTCACCGTGATCCGCGGCACCCCCATGATGGTGCAGCTGATGATCATGGGCTTCGTCATTTTCTCCTCCAGCAAGGAATTCGAACTGGTGGGCGCGCTGACGCTGGGCATCAATTCCGGCGCGTACACGGCTGAAATCATCCGCGGCGGCCTGATGTCGGTGGACAGCGGCCAGATGGAGGCAGGACGCAGCCTGGGCATGAATTACGGGGATACCATGCGCTTTATCATCGTGCCCCAGGCGGTCAAGGCGATCCTGCCGGCGCTGGGGAACGAATTTATCGTGCTGCTCAAGGATACCTCCCTGATCAGCGTCATCGGCGGAAAGGAACTGATCTACGCCGCGCGCGGCGTCATCAGCAAAACCTATGAGGCCATGTTCCCCTTCCTCGGCGCGGCCGCCATTTATCTGGTGCTGGTCATGGCCTTCACCTGGCTGCTGGGGATATTTGAAAGGAGGCTTCGCGCCAGTGATAGACGTTGATAAGCTGACCAAAAAATTCGGAAACCTGCTGGTGCTCGACGGCATCACGGAGCATATCGACCGGGGAGAGTGCGTGGTGGTGATCGGCCCCTCCGGCTCCGGCAAGTCCACCTTTCTGCGCTGCCTGAACATGCTGGAGACGCCCACCTCGGGGGAAATCCTGTTCAACGGCGTATCCATGACAGACCCCAAAACGGACATCAACAAAATGCGCCAGAAGATGGGCATGGTGTTCCAGCATTTCAATCTGTTTCCCAATATGACCATTCTGGGCAACATCACCCTTGCGCCGGTGCGCACCAAACTGATGACTCCCGCCCAGGCGAAAGATGAGGCAATGGACCTGCTCAGGCGCGTCGGCCTGCAGGACAAGGCGGAAAGCTATCCCGCGCAGCTCTCGGGCGGACAGAAGCAGCGCGTGGCCATCGTACGGGCCATGTGCATGCACCCCGAGGTGCTGCTGTTTGACGAACCCACCAGCGCCCTGGACCCGGAAATGGTGGGCGAGGTGCTGGACGTGATGAAACGCCTGGCGCGCGAGGGCATGACCATGGTGGTGGTGACCCATGAAATGGGCTTTGCCCGGGAGGTGGCGCACCGCGTGGTATTCCTGGACGGGGGAAAACTGCTGGAGCAGGGAACCCCCGAGGAGATCTTCGGCAGTCCCAAAAACGAACGCCGGCGCTCCTTCCTGGCCAAGGTGCTCTGATCCCGGATTTTGCTGTTCAGGACTTGTGATATGGACCGATCATCGGCAAAGGAGGGGAAAGAGGATGTTCCGGGAAATGCAGCGGAAAAAACAGCAGCTCACGCGGGAGGAATGCGTGCAGAT
>CADBNX010000118.1 GCA_902796115.1 uncultured Eubacteriales bacterium | reverse complement strand
GCGGTCGATACGATCAGCACCGAGTTCCGCCTGGTGGGTTCCCTGCGGCTGCAGAAATACGCCTGCTTCCTGATGAACTGGTATTTCCCGCTTCACGACCGGCTGTGCGCCATCGAGGGAGAGTATATGCGGCAGTACGCCGTCGGGGAAAAGAACGCCAAAGCACGGCTGGACATGATCGCCGACGATATCCCTGCGATGATGCGGAAATACTTCGCGCTCGGGTGAGAAGAATGGGGCTGCTGCACAGCCCTTCGGGCGATATGCTGAACGCGTATCGCCCGATTTTTTTCAGATTTTGCTGAAAATCAAAGATTTTCCGGCAGATCGTGCTGCATAGAATAAGAACAAGCGGTGCTGCAGCACTTTTGTCTGCGGCACCGCCTTTTTCAGCGGATCGGATCATCGCAGTTTATCGGAATCATCGGCCGCCCGCTTTTCCCGGCAGCTCCGCGTATAGGGCCTCCGCCAGTTCTTTCAGAAAGGCCCGGTCGTCCACATTGCTTACCAGCAGCATGTCCTTCGCCCCTTCATAGGGCTTTTCCCACGCCGCGTCCGGCATCAGCGCCCTGGCCGTCTTCGTGGGCTTCACAAGGAATCGGTCGTCATAAATGCCGCCGATGATCTTTCCCCGGCAGTAAATGATGTACTCGCCCATCATCGCCCGCCAGGTGATGCCGTCCGTTCCGGACAGCTGCTCCAGGATGAATTCCAGGTATTCCCTGCCGGATGCCATCGCCTTTCCCCCTCACGCTTTCTTTTTTTCCCTGTTCAGCCGGAAAGCGACGGAACGCTTCAGGTATTCGAGGTATTCCTCGTCCCGGCACATGGATTTCTCGGGGGTGTCGGACAGCTTCGCCACCGGTTTGCCGTTCACCGTCTGCAGCTTGATGACGATGTTCAGTGCTTCCTCGTCGGTGTCGTTGGAGCAGAACGTGCCGATGCCGAAGGATACCTTCGCCTTGTCCTTAAAATGCTCCCACAGCGCCTGCGCGCGGTCAAAATCCAGGCTGTCGCTGAACAGAAGCAGCTTCGTCTTCGGATCCACGCCGTAGCTTTCATAGTGCGCGATCATTTTTTCGCCCCACACAAAAGGATCTCCGCTGTCGTGCCGCACGCCGTTGAAATTGTTCACCATCGCGCGGTTGAAATCCAGCAGGAACAGATCCGTGGTCACGGTATCCGTCAGCGCGGTGCCGTTGTCGCCCCGGTATTCGTCGTACCAGTCCTCCAGCGCCCAGTGGTTGGTGTAGGCCAGCGGGATCGAGTCGATGCCCTGATACATCTGCACGAATTCATGGGCATAGGTGCCGATAGGCTTCAGGCCGTATTTCATCGCCAGGTATACGTTGGACGTGCCCACGCAGTTCTCCGTCTCGGAGGTGAGGCGGCGCACCACCACATCCTCCCACACGCGGGAGAGGCGCCGTCTGCAGCCGAATTCCGCGAAGGAAAAGGTATAGGTGCCGTCCCGGAAGGCGCGGATTTTCGCGTCCAGCCTTGCCTTCGCGGATTCCTCCAGCGCCGTGTAATCGTACCGCATGCGGAAATATACCTCGTTCACGATCTCCAGCAGGTAGATTTCAAACTGCATGGCGGAGAAAAGCGGCCCGCGCACTGCGATTTCAAGCGTGCCGTCCGACCGGAGACCGGTTTCCACATAATCCCGGATGGGGTGCCACAGGCGCAGGAACTCCACATAGTCGTTTTTGATGAAGCGGATGGAGCGCAGGTAATCAAGCTCCTCCTTCCGGAAGCGGAGCGCACACAGGAAATCGATCTGCTGGTTGATCTCGTCCAGCATTTCCGGGGTGAACACCACGCCGGGGGTACGGCAGCGGAAATAGTATTCCCCGCTCAGATCCGTATGCTTGTGAAAAATCACCTGATCCATGTTGAATTTGTACAGGTCCGTATCCAGCAGCGACCATACGACAGGTTCCAGTTTCATCCTCATTCCCCCTCTTTGCTACTCTTCCCGCCGCAGATACGGCAGGATCTCCGGCGGCACCATGTCCGCGATTTCTTTTTCAAGCTTCCGGATCTCCGCGATCCTCTCCCGGACGGCGGTGGAAGAGATCCGCCGCGTTTCCGCAGGAGCTTCCAGCACCCGGATATGGGGCGCCATCCGCCGCAGAAACGCGTTTTCCTGCATCAGGCGCGCACGCTCGTCTCCGCCCCGCGTCATGCATACGATGCCGAATTCCCGCGCGATGTCCTCCACGCGGAACCATCTGTCAAGCTCGTCAAGCTTGTCCGATCCCAGCAGCAGGGCGGGCGTGTGCCCATTCTCGCGGAAGCGGCACAGGGTTTCATACGTGCGCGGCTGACGGGCGCTTCCGATCTCCCAGTCGCACACCTCCATCCACGATCTTTCCCGCATGGCGGCGCGGAGCATTTTCAGGCGTTCCGCGTCCCCGTACGCCCCCGCTTTCTCCTGTTCCTCCCGGATGTATTCAACTTTGGACGGC
>CADBNX010000117.1 GCA_902796115.1 uncultured Eubacteriales bacterium | reverse complement strand
GAGCGGAGAGAAGATTGCCGGTGTGTTTTCGTTCGAAAACCCGGAAAGCATCCCGGAAGCGGGGCAGGGAGAGTATGTGCTGCGGTTTCTTCCCGATGATGAAAACTATAACCCCGCGTCCCAGATTGTGAAAGTGACCGTAACACCCCGGCGTGTGTTTGTTATTCCGGATGATTCGCGGAATTTTCATTACATGGGAATGACGGAGCGTCCGCTTACCTACACGCTGAGCGACGAAGCCGTGCGCTGCACAGGCATGCTGTCCAGGGAAAGCGGCGGCGAAGAAGGAAGCTACGCGATCAGCCTGGGTACGCTGGCACCGGAGGACGGAAATCATTATCTTTCGCTGGAAGAAGGCCATGTATACCGGATCCTTCGCTGGGAACAAGCACCGTCCCCTTCGGTTTTCCCGGAGACGGCGCAGCACGGTATGGAATGGTACGGACTGGGAGACCGCCCCGTGCTGAATGCCCCGGAAGGCTATCTGATGTCGCTGGATGGGGCGGATTATACGGCCGTGCTTGACGCGCCGCAGACCGGAGAGGGCGTCAGTGTGCTCCTGCGTGTCGCGTCCGGTGAGTACGCGGGAGCGCAGAGCATCGCTTATACCGCCTACCGTGCCGATTTTGAACCGCCGGAAGGGTATTACTGGACGGAAAACGGAAAACTCTATCTGCATGTGTCGGATGCGCTGAGCGGGCTGGATCAGC
Source organism: uncultured Eubacteriales bacterium (assembly GCA_902796115.1). Classification (GTDB taxonomy): domain Bacteria; phylum Bacillota; class Clostridia; order Christensenellales; family Aristaeellaceae; genus RUG756. The sequence continues at coordinate 9,884 of CADBNX010000117.1, read as the reverse complement.
TGCAGCTTGACTACAACGGTACGGTGCGGAGCCTGAACGGCGGGGAGGAGACCGTCGTTTACAGCGTTCAGAAGGCAGGATCCTACCACTTCACCTGTTTTGACCGTGCCGGCAATACCGCGGAATATGCGTTTGAAGCAGCCGACAGGGATCATAATGGGCTCTGGGACGAATATGACCGGATCCTGGAGGAAGAAAACCGGGATACGGATCTGGACGGAGTGACGGATATCGAGGAGATAAAAGCGCATCTTGACGGAAATAATCCGGATACGCTCGGCTACGGAACCGGGGACGAAGCGTCGCGGTACCTGATCGCGGCAGTCGCGCAGACAGACGGGATCGATGCCATGCAGGCGTTTTTCCTGCACGTGGAGAGGGGGATTTCTCCGGATGCGGGCAGCGTGTTCACGGAACTGGAAGCGCTGGATAAAGAAACAGCGGAGATTGACTGGAACCCGGAAGAAAATGAGCTTCTGTGCCTGGCTCCCGCCGCCTACACGGAAACCAGAGGGGGCAATACGCTGATCACCATCAACGGAAAAACCATCGTCCTGCCGTATGACGGATGCATCGCGTTTGCCGCGGGCAGTTCCGAAAACGCGCTGCTTGCGGCCGGCTGGGATCGGGAAAAGCAGAAAACGTCGGGCGGCGTATATCTTGTGGCCAACGGCAGCCTTTATCTGATTCCGGATTCGGAAGGGACGGAACGGTTTGCGCTGAGCGAAGATGCCAAATCCGCCGCGTTCCTCGGCAACGGACGGCTGACGGTGCGGGCGATGCTGGACGGGAGCACCCTGTATGAAACGGAGGAGAGCGATTCCCGGATTTTTGCTTTCGGAAAAGACGGCTCCCTGTATACGGATGCCGGATCCGTTGCCTTTGACGGGCATGAGTGGAAATGGAACGACAGCGGCGAGATACCTGAAAACGCGATTCTGAACGTGGAACAGCCGATGAACGGCAGAAGGAGAGCCGCGGTTACAGACGCGGAAGGAAGGGTCAGAGCGGTGCTGCAGTGCAGCGGCAGGGCATTCATGGAAAACGGAAAGATCATTCTGCAGGCGGACGCGTCCGCGGAGATCATCGGGGAGGACGGCAATGAGTGAAATTACTGAGTCGGTACGGCTGAAGAAGACCTCGCTCGGTATCGAACTGGGCTCCACGCGGATCAAAGCGGTTCTGATCGGGGACAAGGGCAATGTGATCGCGTCGGGAGCATATGAATGGGAAAACCGACTGGAGAACGGGGTATGGACGTATGATCTTGCCGATGCGTTAACAGGCGTCCGGGAAGCTTACGCGAAACTGAAAAACGAGGTAAGAGAAACATACGACTGTGTCCTCACAGGTTTTTCCTGTATCGGCATCTCCGGAATGATGCACGGGTACCTGGCTTTTGACCGTTATGACCGTCTGCTGGTTCCTTTCCGGACTTGGCGGAATACCATGACCGCAGAGGCCGCAGCGATCCTGACGGAACGCTTCCGTTTCAATGTGCCGCAGCGGTGGAGCATCGCGCATCTGCATCAGGCGATCCTGAACGGCGAGCCGCACGTGAAGGAGATCCGCTTCATGACAACGCTTGCCGGGTATATTCACTGGCGGCTGACCGGCGTGAAGGAGCTCGGAATCGGGGACGCGTCCGGCATGTTTCCCATAGACGCAGGGACAAAGGATTATGACGCCGGAATGCTGAACACCTACCGCGGGGAGATATCCGGACGCGGATTTGAATGGGACATCGGCCGGATCCTGCCCGGCGTACGCTGCGCGGGAGAAGCCTGCGGCAAACTGACGGAGGCGGGAGCGGCACTGCTGGATCCGGAAGGTGATCTGGAAGCGGGAATCCCGTTCTGCCCGCCGGAAGGGGATGCCGGCACCGGGATGGCGGCCACGGAAAGTATCCGGGAAAGAACCGGCAATATTTCCGCGGGCACCTCGGTATTTGCCATGGTGGTGCTTGAAAAACCGCTGAGCAGGGTATATCCCGAAATCGATATGGTGATGACTCCGGACGGAAAACCGGTTGCCATGGTGCACTGCAATAACTGCACCAGCGATATCAACGCCTATGCGGGCATGCTGCAGGGATTCCTGGAGCGTCTTGGGGAGAACGTACCCCGGAGCAGGATCTACGAAACACTTTTTCACGCGGCTATGGAGGGGGAAAAAGACTGCGGGGGCCTGGTGCACGTCAGTTTCCTCTCCGGAGAACCGCTTGCCGGGGTGGAGGAAGGAAGGCCGGCGTTCCTGCGGATGCCGTCGTCCGTGATGAGCATCGGGAATTTCAGCCGCTCTCTGCTTCTCGGCGCGATCGCTTCGCTGAAAATGGGGATGGACATTCTTGCGCGGGAAAAAGTCGCAATCGACACGCTTCTGGCCCACGGCGGTTTCCTGAAAACGCCGGGGACCGCGCAGAAGCTGCTGGCGGCGGCACTGGATATTCCCGTCACCGTGATGGAAACTGCGGGAGAAGGCGGGCCGTGGGGAATGGCACTGCTTGCTTCCTATGCCGCAAAACGGAAGGACAACGAGACCCTGGACACGTATCTTGCAAACCGGATCTTCGGCAATGTAAAACGGATCGAGGAGAAACCGTCCCCGGAAGACCGGGAAGGCTTCGAGGCGTATATGAAACGTTTCAAACAGGCGCTTGAAGCGGAAAAAACCGCGGAGAGAGCGATGCGCTGACAACAAAATAGAACGGAGGAAAAGAGCATGAAGATGGACAATATCCCGGAAGTAAAATTAGGCCTGATCGCGGTGTCCCGCGACTGTTTTCCCATCGAACTGAGCAGGAAGCGCGCGGAGGCGATCAAAGCGTGCTGCCCGGAGCTGTTCCTGTGTCCCGTGACAGTGGAAAATGAGCGTGATATGCAGGAAAGCGTGCGCTGCGTCCGGGAAGCGGGCTGCAACGCGCTGGTGGTTTTCCTGGGGAACTTCGGCCCTGAAACGCCGGAAACCCTGATCGCGAAAGAATTCGACGGGCCCTGCATGTTCGTCGCCGCGGCGGAGGGCGACGGAGATCTGATCAACGGTCGGGGAGACGCGTTCTGCGGCATGCTGAACTGCTCCTACAACCTGGGCATGCGCGGGATCGATGCATATATCCCTTCCTATCCGGTCGGAAGGGCAGAGGACATCGCGGGTATGATCGCGGAGTTTATCCCGGTCGCGAGAGCGGTTCTGGGGCTTCGCGGGCTGAAGATCATTACCTTCGGGCCCAGACCGCAGGACTTCTTTGCCTGCAACGCGCCGATCAGGGGGCTGTATGAGCTGGGTGTGGAAATCGAGGAAAACAGCGAGCTGGATCTGCTCGTGGCGTATAAAGCCCACGAGGGGGATCCGCGGATCGACGATGTTTGCCGGGATATGGCGGCGGAAATGAAGGAAGGCTGCTATTATCCGGATCTGAACCGCCGGATGGCGCAGTTTGAGCTGACGCTTCTGGACTGGGCCAGGGATCATCTGGGGGCGCGGAAGTATGTCGCGTTCGCAAACAAATGCTGGCCCGCGTTTCCGGAAACGTTTGGCTTTGAACCCTGCTATGTGAACAGCCGTCTTGCCTCGCGCGGCATTCCGGTAGCCTGCGAAGTGGATATTTACGGCTCCTTAAGCGAATACATCGGCGCGTGCGTCAGCGGCGACGCGGTGACGCTGCTCGATATCAACAACAGCGTTCCGGCAAAAATGTTTGAAGAGGAAATCGCGCCCGGCGGCACCTGGAAGCTGACGGATACCTTTATGGGCTTTCACTGCGGCAATACCCCGGAGTGCAAACTGTGCTCCGACCGCGCGATCAAATATCAGCTGATCCAGCATCGGCTGCTTGAACCCAAGGGAAGCGAACCCGATTTTACCAGGGGCACGCTGGAAGGCGATATTGCCGCGGGTCCCGTCACTTTTTACCGCCTGCAGTGCGACAGCGAGGGCGTGCTGCGCGCGTATATCGCGCAGGGCGAGGTGCTGGATGTCCGTACGCGTTCCTTTGGCGGGATCGGCGTGTTTGCCATTCCCGAAATGGGCCGGTTCTATCGGCATGTGCTGATCGAAAAGCATTATCCGCATCACGGCGCGGTCGCGTTCTGCCACTGCGGAAAAGCGCTGTTTGAGGTATTCCGGATGCTCGGAATCCGGGATATCGCATACAACCAGCCGAGCGGCGAACGGTATCCGACCGAGAATCCGTTCTGACTTTGGCATGCGCGAATGCCATAAAAACCGAACGGATAATACGTTCACGATGGGGTGAAAGCTGAAAGTGGGGTGATATCATGACTGACCGGATTTCAAAACTGAAGGAGTTTCAGTGGGAACACAGGCACCATGCGGCAAGGATTGCCGTGCCGGAAGGAATCGAAAAAAACTACAGGGATGTTTCCTGTCCGGATTATATGCGCACGGCGATGCGCCTGAAGACCGCGCTTGAAACGGAAACGCCCTATCTGTTTCCGGATGAACTGATCGCCTTTACCCGCACGGTTCCCAATCTCCCGATGATTTACGGCGAAAAGGAATGGGAAGCGATCGGAAAGAACCATTACATTCATGAACTGGGAAACGTCAGCAATCTTTCACCGGATTATGAAAAAGTGATCCGGAACGGGCTGAAGCATTACCGGGATCAGCTGTCTTCAAGCCGGTATCACGAAGCCATGAGGCTCTCGATCGACGCGGTCCTGGAACTGACGGAACGGTATGCCTTTTCCGCGGAGACCCAGGGGTATCGGGAGCTGGCGCAAATCCTGCGCCGGGTGCCCGCATACGGGGCGTCAACATTCCGCGAGGCGCTGCAGTCGCTGCGCATCCTGCACTATGCGATGTGGTGCGAAGGAGACTATCACAACACACTGGGACGTTTCGACCAGTATATGATGCCCTATCTTGCCGCGGACCTTGCGTCGGGAAGAGAGACGGAAGAGAGCGCGTTCGAACTGCTGGAAGCGTTTTTCCTGTCCTGCAACCGGGACAGCGACCTGTATCCCGGCATGCAGCAGGGCGACAACGGCCAGAGCATCGTGCTGGGCGGCATGACGCCGGAGGGGAAGGACGGGTATAACCTGCTGTCGGATCTGTGCCTCAGAGCGTGCGGTGAACTGCGGCTGATCGACCCCAAAATCAATCTGCGCGTGAACAGGGATACGCCGCTTGAGGTTTTTGAGAAGGGAACGCAGCTGACGAAACTCGGACTCGGGTTTCCGCAGTACGAAAACGACGACGTCGCGATTCCGGCGCTGACGGAACTCGGATACGAGGAAAAGGACGCCAGGAATTACGCGATGGCGGCCTGCTGGGAATTCATCCTGCCGGGATGCGCGATGGAGATCCCGAATATCGGTGCGCTGCCGTTCGCCAATATCACGGATTCGGTGATCCGGGAAAAGCTGACGGAATGCGAATCCATGGATGCGCTGAAGGAAGAGATCCGTTCGGCAATCTTCCAAAAAACGAGAGAGCTTCTGGCGGAGAGAAAGAACCTGTATGTGATTCCGTCCCCGTGGCTTTCCCTGTTCTTCGAAGGGTGCCTTGAAAACGAAAAGGACATATCTCTCGGGAACCGCTACAACAACTGGGGCTTCCACGGCACGGGACTCGCGCCCGCGGCGGATATGCTTGCCGCGGTCAACGACGCCGTGTACGGAAAAAAGATCCGGGCGCAAACGCTGCTTGACGCGATGAAAGCAGACTGGAAAGGGTATGACGAAATCCATGATCTGCTCAAATTCCATTGCCCCAAGATGGGCAACGACGACGACCGGGCGGATCAGTTCGCCGTGTGGCTGCTGAAGGTGTTCGCTGACTCGCTGAGAGGCCTGAAGAACGAACGGGGCGGCATCATCCGCGCCGGGACCGGTTCCGCGATGTACTATATTTTCCACGCCAACGAGCTCGGAGCCACCGCGGACGGACGGGAGGAGGGTGTGCCGCTGCCGGCCAATTACGCGCCTTCCCTGAATATCCGGCTGAACGGACCGGTTTCCCTGATCAAATCCTTTACCAAGCCGGACCTGAAGGAAAATATCAACGGCGGGCCGCTGACGATCGAGTTTTCGGATTCCGTGTTCCGTCAGGAGGAATCCATCATGAAGGTGGCGCAGCTGGTACAGCTGTTCATCCGGCGCGGCGGACATCAGATGCAGCTGAATACCGTGAACCGGGAAAAAATGCTGGACGCGCAGAAGCATCCCGAGAATTACCGCAATCTGATCGTGCGGGTATGGGGCTGGAGCGGCTATTTTGTGGAACTGGATAAGTGCTATCAGGATCATATCATCCGCCGCGCGGAACTGCAGGTATGACAGGGATCGTATTTGACATCAAGGAATTCGCCGTGTTTGACGGACCGGGCATCCGGACGACGGTTTTTATGAAAGGATGCCCGCTGCGCTGTCAGTGGTGCCATAATCCGGAGGGTCTTTCGCCGGAGCGGGAGATCATGGTCAGCAAAGCCGCGTGCATCCATTGCGGAGCCTGCGCGAAGGTATGCCGGCATCCGGATCACTGCGTGCTGTGCGGAGCGTGCATCCCCGTATGCCGCGGCGGCTTCCGGAAAATCATCGGAACCGAGTGGGAAGCGTCCGCGCTTGCCGGGCGGCTGAGCAAAGACCGCGACGTCTATGCCGATACGGGAGGGGGTGTCACTTTTTCCGGCGGGGAGCCGCTGATGCAGTGGACATTCGTGAAAACCGTGATCGGCCTGATGCCGGGGATCCATACGGCGATCGAAACGAGCGGTTTTGCGTCCGACGCGGTGTTTGAGGACGCGCTGTCCACGGTATCGATGATGATGATGGACTGGAAGGTTTCCGATCCCCAGGCACATCTTCACTATACCGGCGCGCCGCAGGAGCCCATCCTGCGCCATCTGCGGATGCTGAGCGCGGGGAATACGCCGTTTGTGCTGCGGATGCCGATCATTCCGGGCGTGAATGACTGCCGGGAGCATTTTCAGTTCGCGGCATCTCTTGTCAGTTCCGCGAAAGCGCTCCGCCGGGTGGACATCCTTCCCTACCAGCGGGCGGCCGGAGCCAAATATGAGATGGTGGGGCGGGAATACAAACCGGAGTTTCCGGAAGACGAGGCACCAAAGCTGTTTCCGGAGGTGTTCCGGGAAGCGGGGATTCCATATCAGGTATTCTGAAGCGTGCAGTTTAGTTTCGGATTGCCGCCGCTATTGACCGGGCCTGCCTGTTGCGATAAAATAGACAAGGCGCAGAAAGCCGGAAAACAGCGGAGCGTGACGGATGAGTAAAGAGACGGTTAAGGGAAACACGGCGGGCCTCCGGAAAGGCATACTGGAGGAACTGCAGAGCCTGTATGAGATGAAAACGGGAAGGGACTGCTATCTTCCCGCCGACCTGGCGGAGAAGATGGCTTTGCTTACCTGTGCGATCAACAGGGAGATTTCCGTGATCCTGACCGCTTCCGGGGAAGTGACCCGCGTATCGGTCGGGACCCTGAGCGACGCACCGGTTGAAACAGAGCACATCCGCAGGGCTTCCGCGGCGCATCTCCGCTGTGTCCACACGCATCCGGGAGGCAACCCGCATCTTTCGGAAGCGGATCTGTCGCTGCCGGATTGGACGGAGCTGGAATCCGTATGCGCAGTGGGCGTTTCAGAAGATGGCGGAGTTACCGGAGTATGCGCGGCGTTCCTGCCCGACATGGAGGAGGAGTGCGTGCCCTTATCCATGATCCCGCAGGAGAAATGGATGCGGAAACTGCTTGCCGTCAGGCGGGAAGAAACCGTAACGGAAGAGGACACGCGGGAAAGGGCGCTGCTCGTCGGTACGGACAGTCTGGAATCGCTGGAGGAATTGAAGGCGCTTGCGGAAACCGCGGGAGCCCTGACTGTGGATATGATGCTGCAGAAGGGCGGACAGGCGGACAGCAATACCTGGATCGGTTCCGGCAAGGTGCAGGAGGTCAGGATGGCTGCCCAGGTGGGCAAAGCCGATCTGGTCATTTTTGACGACGAGCTTTCGGGAAAGCAGCTGCGCAATCTGGAAGATATGATCGGTGTCAGGGTGATCGACCGCACCGCGCTGATCCTGGATATTTTCGCGGGACGCGCGGTCACCAACGAAGGAAAGCTGCAGGTGATGGCGGCCCAGCTGCATTACCGGGCCAACCGGCTCATCGGAACCGGAACGGAGCTTTCCCGCCTGGGCGGCGGGATCGGGACGAGGGGACCCGGCGAAACCAAGCTGGAGATGGACCGCAGGCGGATCCGGGACGAAATCACCGCGATCTCCCGTAAACTGGAAACGCTTTCGAGGGAGCGGGATCTCAGGCGACAGACAAGGATCCGGAACGCGGTGCCTGCGGTGGCGCTCGTCGGCTACACCAATACCGGAAAATCGACGTTGCTGAACCGCATTGCCGGCGCAGATGTATACACGGAGAATCAGCTGTTTGCCACACTGGATTCGGTTTCAAGAAAAGTGGAAACAGAGCAGGGCGAGCAGTTCATTCTGACAGATACGGTCGGTTTTATCAATAAATTGCCGCACGATCTGGTGGAGGCGTTCCGATCCACCCTGGAAGAAGCCGCGCTTGCGGATATCCTGATCATCGTATCGGATGCGTCCGATCCGCATATGGAAGCGCACCGGAAAACGGTCGGTCAGGTGCTCGGGGAGCTCGGCGCGGACTGGCAGCCCCGGATCGAGGTGCTGAACAAATGCGACCTGCCCCGGGCCTGTACGGCATCTGATTTCAATGCGATCCGCATTTCCGCGAAGCGGGGGGACGGAATCGGCGAACTGATGGACGCGATATCCCGCTGTCTTCGGGAGCGGGAGGGAACCTACACTGCATCGATTCCCTACAGCGATTATGCGCAGATCGGCGTACTGGAGGAGTATGGCAGGATTCTGAAACGGGAAAACGGAAATGACGGCGTTTCCGTTACATTCCGCGCGACGGAAAAGAATGCCGGTCTGCTGACCAGGAAGTACCGGATCTCCGTCCGGCCTGTCAGGAAGGAAGTCTGATTATGATACTTCGGATGATGTCATTGCTTGTGGCACTGCTTTCGCTGGGGCAGGCGGCAATTGTCCGGTATGAAAGTGAAATGAACCTGGGCGGATATCTGTTCCTGGTCAACCGGGAAAGACCGATTTCCGCTGATTATGTGCCTCCCGATCTGGTGCGGCCCGATGTGAAAAGCACCTCCGATGCGGTGCTGATGCGGCATGACGCGGCACGGGCACTGGAAAAAATGTTCCTGGCGGCAAAGGAAGAAGAGAATTATACGCTGATCGCGGTATCAGGCTATCGGAGCTATGCCACGCAGAGCAGCATTTTTTCGCGCAAGGTATCAAACGTCGGCAGGAAAAACGCGCTGCTGTATGTGGCACCGCCCGGGTGCAGCGAGCATCAGCTGGGCCTTGCGATGGACCTGGGCGCAAGAAGAAATACCAGCCTGGAGGCGTCCTTCGGCGATACGGACGAAGGAAAATGGGTGGCGCAAAACTGCTGGCGCTTTGGATTTATCCTTCGTTACAGAGACGAATGGACGCCCGTCACAGGATACGCGTATGAACCATGGCATGTGCGGTACGTGGGCGAAGAACACGCGGCGCGGATATTTGAAGCGGATATCCCGTTTGAAACCTATATCGCGCAGATCAGGGAAGCCATGTTTGCGTATCTTGTGCAGGGAGGTGAGCGCTGATGCACACGGGCAAGCTTTCCGTGGCCGCCGCATTGCTGTGCGTGGCGCTGCTGCTTCCCGCGGCGTCCCGGTGCGAGACCGTCTGGACGTATCCCCTGGACGCGGATATTCTGGCAAACCGGCAGGGATATCTGACCCTGGCCAATAAGGACTGTCTGCTGGATGCCGATTTCGAGCCGTTTGACCTGGTGCAGCTGACGGT
>CADBNX010000116.1 GCA_902796115.1 uncultured Eubacteriales bacterium | reverse complement strand
GAAAGCGCCGCGTTCGTTTTCCGGGATCCGGACGGCCGCGAGGTTTTTGCGGGCACGGTGACGCCGGATGCTCCGGAGCTCTCCTTCACCGTACGAAACCCCGTCCTCTGGTGGTGCCGCAATCTCGGCCGGCCCGCGCTGTACACATGGGAAGTGAAAAGTTCGGAGCACGCCGTTTCGGGCACCGTCGGCTTCCGGCGCGTAAGGCTCGTCATGAACGAAGGCGCATGGCTTGAACCGGATGGATTCCCGAAAAGCCGCAGCACGCCGCCGGCGCAGATCGAGCTGAACGGTGTCCGCGTGTTCGCGAAGGGCTCCAATTACGTTTCCCAGGAGCTTTTCCCCGGAACGCTGACCGAAGCGCGCTACGAGGAAGCCATCCGCGCCGCCGCGGAATGCAATATGAACATCTTCCGCTGCTGGGGCGGCTCCGGCATTCAGAAGGATTGTTTCTACGACCTGTGCGACCGCCTGGGCATCATGCTGTGGGTCGAATTTCCGCTGGCCTGCAACGATTACGCGGACGACGCGCATTACCTGTCCGTGCTGCGGCAGGAGGGAGAGGCCATCATCCGCAGGCTGCGCCACCACCCATCCCTTACCATCTGGTGCGGCGGGAACGAGCTGTTCAACAGCTGGAGCGGCATGACGGATCAGCGCCTGGCGCTGCGTATGCTCGGCAGCCTGACGCTGGAGCTTTCCCCCGGGATCCCCTTCCTGCCCACTTCGCCCCTGTACGGCATGAAGCACGGCGGCTATACCTTCCTGGACCGGAAAACGGGGCTTGATCCCTTCCGGCTGTTCGGCAGCACGCAAGCTACCGCGTACACGGAATTCGGCATGCCGGGTCTCGCGCCGGAGGAAACGCTGCGCGCGATCATTCCGCCGGAAGAGCTCTTCCCGCCCCGTCCGGGGGAAGGGAGCTCCTGGGAAGCACACCACGCGTTCAATGCCTGGGGCGAGGACGCCTGGCTTTGTCCGGATACGCTTTCCCGCTTCGGGGACACCTCCACCCTGCGGGGCATGCTCGAAACCTCCGCACGGCTGCAGCGCATCGGCTACAAGGCCGTGTTTGAAACAGCGCGCCGGCAGAAGCCCCGCTGTGCCATGGCCATCAACTGGTGCTGGAACGAGCCCTGGAAATGCGCGGTGAACAATTCCCTGCTCGCGTACCCGAACATTCCCAAGCCCGCCTATTTCGCGGTGCGCGATTCGCTGCGCGACGTGCTGGGCGCCGCGGAAATCGAAAAATACGCCTGGGTACCGGGAGAGACCTTTTCCGCCGTTCCCTGGCTGTTCAATGATACCGCAAAGGAGCAGAAAGGCACCGTCACGCTGAAGATCACGGCGGGCGGGAAAACCGCCGTGATCTGCGAAGCGCGGCTTGCCGCGCCGCCCCTTGCGAACGCGCACGGGGAAGCGGCTTTCTTCCGCCTGCCGGATTTTCTCCCCCCCGGCGGTCATTTTGTGCTCACAGCCGTTCTTGAAACCGAGGACGGCAGCCGTTTTGAAAACGAATACGAATTATTCATCGGAAAGGAGCAGAAAAAATGAAGGATTTCCGTATTGAAGCCTACGGCGCCGTGGGTGACGGCGTCACCAAAAACACGGCCGCCATCCAGCAGGCCATCGACGAGGCCGCGCGGGCCGGCGGTGGACGTGTGATCGTGTCCGGCGGCACCTACCTTACCGGCTCGCTGACGATGCACAGTTACGTGGAACTGCACCTTGAAAACGACGCGGTGCTCCTCGGCTCGCCCGACGTCGCGGATTACCCGGAGCATACCGAGGCAAAGCACGTCGATCTGCCCATGCTCCCCCGCTGGCGTTCCGGCTGCCTGATTTTTGCCGAGGAATGCCGTCATATCGCGATCACGGGCCAGGGCACCATCGACGGCAACGGCACGCATTTTGTTGTCAAACGGGAAGACGCGCCTTACGGCTGGGCTTACCGGCGACTGGCGCTTCCCACGCCGCCGCGCGTCGTATTCCTGACGGGCTGCAGCCACGTGCTCATTGAAGGGGTCACCATGACCAACCAGCCCTCCGGCTGGTCCTACTGGATCCACGACTGCGACTGGGTGCGCATGACCGGGCTGAATATCGAAGCCGACGTCAGTTACCCGAACAACGACGGCATCCACATCAACTGCAGCCGCCATGTCACGGTATCCGACTGCAACATCACCTGCGGGGACGACTGCATCATCCTGCGCGCCAACAGCGCATCCCTGAAGGAAAACAAACCCCTGGAACAGGTCACCGTGACCAACTGCAGCCTGACCACCTACTGCTGCGGCGTGCGCCTCGGCTGGACCAACGACGGCGTCATCCGCGACTGCACGCTGTCCAACCTGTCCATGAACGACTGCAGCGTCGGCATCGGCATCCATCTGCCAAAGTACCAGCGCAGAAACGAGCCGACCTTTGAAAGCTCCGGCGGCTCCGATGTGGGGCGTGAGGCGACCCTGATCGAAAACATCACCTTCAGCAACATCATCATGGATCATCAGGTCAACTACCCCATCAGCATTTCCATCTGTCCCGAAGACTTTGTTCTGGTGAATGCGATCCGCAATCTGTATTTCACCGGCATCCACGCGCGCGGGCCCAAGTTTCCCCGTATCGAGGGACGCAGCGAGTCGCCCGTCGAAAACGTGTACTTCAGCGACTGCACCTTTGAAAAAACCGACGGCAGCGAGCTGGAGGGCCGTCTCCACAGGGTCACCCGGGCCCTGTACGAAAAAGAGGAGCGGCCGATGATCATCCGGTATGTCAGAAACCTGCACATGAACAATACGTCCTTTATCGCCCTCTGACGGGAGAGCAGCCATGTTTCTGTCCGCGTTTTTCTTTCCCGGGGAAGAGGCCGAAGCCGATTTCATCATGGGGCTGAAAACCACCTACGACCAGAGCGTGTATCCCTACGGCGTGCTGCCGAAGGTGGGGATGAATGAAATCTTCTTTAAACCCGTTACGATCCTCTACGGCGGGAACGGCAGCGGAAAAAGCACCGTGCTGAACGTCATCGCGGAAAAGCTGCGCCTTGAACGCAGCAGCAGTTACAACCGCTCCCGCTTTTTCGAGCGTTTTACGGACAGCTGTTCCGTCACGCAGGAAGACGCCGTCCCGCCCGGAAGCAGGATCGTCACCAGCGACGACGTATTCGATATGATGCTGGATATCAGGGCCGTCAACGAAGGGATCGACCTGCGGCGCGAAAAACTGGCGGACGAGTATTTCACGCTGCAAAAGGAACAGTTCCGGATCCGCTCCCTGGAGGACCTGGAGCACCTGCACAGGATCAACCAGGCGCGGAGCAAAACCCAGAGCCGCTTCATCGCCGGCGAAACCGGGAAAAGCGTCCGCGAACGCTCCAATGGGGAAAGCGCCCTGATGTACTTTCAAAGCAAAATCGAACCGGACACGCTCTGCCTGCTGGACGAACCGGAAAACAGCCTGAGTCCCGAAAACCAGCTCATCCTCGCGGATTACCTCGCCGAATCCGTCCGCTACTGCGGGAACCAGCTCGTCATCAGCACGCATTCCCCGTTCCTGCTCGCGCTGCCCGGTGCCCGGATCATTGACCTGGACGATCATTCCCGGACTGCCGATTCCTGGACGCAGCTCAAAAACCCCCGGCTGTACTACGAATTCTTCCGGAAGCATGCGAAGGAGTTTGAAGAATGTCACTGTTCACGGGGTGAACAGTGACCGCGGGTGGGTACCCGTACCCCCCGCGTTCCCCCCGGCGCAAGGCCCAAGCCCATCGGAAAGCCAGGACGAGATTCGCAGGCGAATCTCGAAACTGTTTTCCTTGCGCTTGCGCCTTGCGGCAAGGTATGAAAATCGCGGTGCGATTTTCCATCATTCAACGGCAAAGCCGCTGAATGATGATGATCAGCAGAGGGTTTCCCCCTCTGCACTCCCCCTGCAAGCCTGGATTCAGTACTATTTTGTACTCAGTTTGATCATGTTGCTTTAGGGCTGTGCTTACAGCATAATGCCTTGCCATCCTTGTGAACAACTGAAGAATAACGAACTCTGTATAGAATCTTTATATTGCCGATTCAGAGGGGGACTGCTATAACTGGTCTTGAAGCATGGGAAGGTAGGAAGACTCGGATTGGTTCCTGTCAACATGAGACGGAAAAGAATAGATTATCTATCTCCCTGTAAATCATCAAAGATTCAAGGGCATTAATTCATCGGAAGAGTTTATAATAAAGTTGAGTGATCAACTCATTGAGGTAATTGAAAATGCGGAGACTCATTTTCATATCGGGGTAGATACGGAAGACTGAATCATTGCGCTTGACATCAAGCTGCCGTGGCTGTTTTCCAAAGAAGATGGAACAAATATTCCCGGCCCCATGCTGCAAGGCGCAAAATGGTTTAACTTATTGGGTCAAGCGGATAATCCAATAGAACACGAAGGAGTAATTCGAGCGCATGAAGAAAATTGCGGAACTAACGGACAAAGACTTGCTTGGCCAACTGGGAGAAGCTGATTCTGCACCAAGATACAAAGTAAGAGCGATACTGCGAAACTCAGATGGCAAGTACGCCGTCATGTACGAAGATAGCACAGGTTTGTATTCGCTTCCCGGTGGAGGCGTTGAAAGCGGAGAGGATAAACTTGCCGCACTGAAGCGCGAAATGCTGGAAGAAACCGGCTGCACATGTGATACAATCTATGAGCTTGGGTATATTTATGAAAACCGGGCTTATTGCGATCTGCAGCAATACAGTTACTTCTTTATGGTAACCACCAAAGG
>CADBNX010000115.1 GCA_902796115.1 uncultured Eubacteriales bacterium | reverse complement strand
CTGTCTGCGACCGTGACGTCTCTCAGCGCGGCGCAGTCCCGGAACGCGTGGGCGCCGATTTCCGTGACGCCCTCCAGAATGCTTACGCTTTGCAGACCGGAGCAGCCGACGAACGCGCCGTAGCCGATGCTTCCCGGCCCCCGGGCGGTCACCTCCGTGAGAGCGGTGCAGTTGTAAAACGCGAAGATACCCATTTCGGTTATGCCGGACGGAAGGGTGATCTGACCCAGCCCGGTGCATTCCAGAAAAGCCCGCTCCCCGATGGATATCACGCTGTCCGGAAGCTGAATTTCCGTCAGCGCGGCGCATCCTGCGAACGCCCGGGCGCCGATGGAGGTCACGCTTCCGGGAATCGTGACGCTTTTCAGGCTGCCGCAGTTTCTGAAAGCGGAGGCTCCGATCTCCGTCACGCTGTCCGGAATGGATACGGAAGCAAGCGCGGCGCAGCCGGAAAAGGTTTCCTGCCCGATGCGCTTTACCCCCGCGGGGATCGAAACGTCGGTCAGCGCGGCGCAGTTCAGGAAAGCGCCTTCCCCGATCGCATGCACGCTGTCCGGTATTGTGATGCCTGTCAGGCTTTCGCAGTCCGTGAACGCATAACTGCCGATCCGCTCCACGCCGTCCGGGAAGGAAACGGATTCGACGTCCGGGTCGGCTCCGGTGACCGTCAGCTCATCCTCCTCATAGCCGAGCGATACCGCGGGACAGCGCGGATCCCGGAAGGAGTAACCGGCTTCACAGAGCGTTTTTGCGCCGCCGCTGCCGATGGACGCGTACAGGGTCAGATCCCGGCAGCCGGAAAAAGTGCTCTTTTCGACGGCGGTCAGCCCGTCCGGGACCCAGACGCGCGCAAGAGCAATGCACAGGCTGAAAGCGTTCTCCCCGAGTTCCGTCACGCTGGAGGGAAGTGCAAGTTCCCCCAGGGCATAGCAATTGGAGAAAGCGTATTTTTCAATGACGGCCGGGCCGTTCGCGATCGTTACGTCCGAAAGCGCCTTACAGTCGCCGAAAGCTTCCCATCCGATCGATTTTACGCTGCCGGGGATCGTGACGGCTGTCAGATCGGCGAAACCGGAGAAGGCGAAAGCGCCGATCCTCGTCACGCCGTCCGCGATCACGACTTTTTTCGCCTTTTTTACCGTTTCTGCCGCGTCGGGACTTGTGTGATCCGGAATGTCTCCGGTGCCGGAAACGGTCAGTACCCCTTCGTCATTCAGCGTCCAGGTGAGCGCGCTGCCCCATGCGCCGCTGCTTTCCGCGCCCGCGCGGACGGCGCCGCATGCGAGCACCGTCAGAAAAACGAGAAGACAGAGCATCCTGATTTTTCCTGTTTTCATCATCTTTTGCCCCCATATGTGTGCGTATCGCGTCATGCGCCCCGGTGTTCCCGTTTCGGGGATGATTCCATTATAATGCAGTTTTCGGGATCGGGCAACGGAAACGATAGAGATTCACGATAAGAAGCACCGAAATTGCGGTCCCCGGCAGGAATTTGTCAAAAAAAGAGGTATAAAAGAGGTATCATTCGGGCGGTGTGAAGCTGTGGGGAGGCTGAACGGACACTGTCAGACGGGCGGGGGAGGCTGAAGAGACAGGGCGCGTGCGTGTCACGCGAACTGCATACCGTGCGCGGAAAGGTTCCCTGCCGAAGGAGGATCATGTATGCCCTTTGAAATTGTCCGGAACGACATCACGAAAATGCGGGCGGACGCGATCGTGAACGCTGCCAATCCGTCCCTGCTGGGCGGGGGCGGCGTGGACGGCGCCATTCATGCGGCGGCGGGGCCGAAGCTGCTGGAGGCGTGCAGAAAGCTCGGCGGCTGCGCCGTGGGGGAGGCGAAAATCACAAAAGGCTATGATCTGCCCGCGCGTTGGGTGATCCATACGGTGGGCCCGGTCTGGCAGGGCGGCATGTGCGGGGAAGAGGCGCTGCTCGCTCACTGTTACACTGCTTCCCTGGAGCTGGCCGAAAAGCATCACTGCGAAAGCATCGTGTTTCCGCTCATTTCATCCGGCGCGTACGGATATCCGAAGGAGGAGGCGCTGCGGGTCGCGACCCGGGTCATTACCTCTTTCCTGGAAGAGCATGAGATGAAGGTGACGCTCGCGGTGTATGACAGGGCGTCCTTCGCCATCAGCCGGGAGATGTTCGAG
>CADBNX010000114.1 GCA_902796115.1 uncultured Eubacteriales bacterium | reverse complement strand
GGGCTCATGCCGTCAAGGTAAAAATCGGCAGGGCCGATTTTGCCATCATCAACGGCAAAGCCGTTGATGATGGATTCAAGCAGGGGGGGATATCCCCCCTGCACCCCTCATCCCGGGTTTTCCTATAGCCGAGGCTGAGCAGTAACTCCGGAACTGCGGATTCGCAGGGAATGTGAAAACAAATAAAACTTCGCGCTTGTATCCGCGTGACGGTTTTCGTATAATATTGCCGCAATGACAGGAGGTGGTTTTGAGATGAGCAGGAGAAAACTGCGCATAACCTTCAATGCGCCGGCGATTCTCGGATTCGCGCTGATCTGCTGTATCGCGACTGCTTTGGGTTCTGTTACCAGCGGCGCGAGCACCCGGCTTTTGTTTTCGACCTATGCCGCGCCGATGTCGGATATCCTGATGTATGTGCGCCTGTTCGGCCACTCGTTCGGGCACGCGGACCCGGGACATCTGGTGGCAAACATGAGTTATCTGCTGCTGGTCGGACCGATGCTGGAGGAAAAATACGGGACACGGACGATGATTGCCCTGATGGCGATCGTGTCCGTTGTGACCGGGATCATCAATAACCTGTTGTTTCCGCACACCATGCTGCTCGGAGCAAGCGGGATCTGTTTCGCGCTGATCCTGCTGGCGTCATTCAGCGCTTTCAGGGAGGGAGAGGTGCCGCTTACCTTTATCCTGGTTGCGGTGATCTACCTCGGACAGCAGGTAATGGACGGATTGCTGACACAGGACCGTATCTCCCAGTCGTCCCACCTGGTCGGGGGCGTGATCGGCGCGTGGGCGGGTTATACGATGAACAGAAAGATGAGCGGGAGGATATAACATGACGATCGACATCAGGGACAAAGGCGCCAGAGCGGGTGAAGGCATTCTGAACACAAAACCGATCCAGGCAGCCATCGACGCGTGCAGCGCCGCGGGCGGCGGTACGGTGCTGATTTCGGAAGGAACCTACATGACGGGGACACTGGTGCTCAGGAGCAATGTGAATCTGTCCGTTGAAGCGGGCGCGGTGCTGCTGGCATCGCCAAACTGCGGCAGATACGCGGAAGACGCTGAGTTTGATGTCAGGCCATATCCGTATAATGTGATTCTTTCGGGCGATATCGCGGACTGGGGCGATTACCCGGAAGTGGAGAAAAAGCATGTGCGGACGGACGCGCTTCCCAGAAACAGGGGCTGCTGTCTGATCTACGCCGAGGAAGCGCAAAACATCTCCATTACGGGAATGGGGAAGATCGACGCGAACGGCACGGCTTTTACGGAACCGGTGCCTGAGGGCGTGAAGCACTACAAACCATACAGGCGCATTCACGCGCCGACGCCGCCGCGCGTCGTGTTTTTTGCCGGCTGCCGGAACGTGTGCGTCAGGGATATCTCCATCGTCAATTCTCCCGCGGGGTGGGCATACTGGGTGCATGACTGCGATTACGTCACCTTTGACAGGGTAAAGATCCTGTGTGATCTGAGGTATCCCAATAACGACGGCATCCACATCAACTGCAGCCGGAATGTTACCGTATCAAACGCCTGCATCGAATGCAGCGACGACTGCGTGATCCTCAGGGCGAACAGCCGTTCCCTGAAAGAGAATAAAGTCTGCGAAAAAGTCGTTGTGACCAATTGCAATTTTACCACGGACGCTGCGGGGGTCCGCGTCGGGTTTGTGAACGACGGAACGATCCGCGACTGTGCACTGTCAAACATCGTGATGACGCATGCCGGTCTCGGCGTAATGCTGGATTTTCCGGATCAGACACTGATCCAGTCCGATTACGGACGGGAGTATACGCTGGTGGAGGATATCAGCTTTTCGAACATCGTGATGGATCATGTGCATATCCCGGTCCTGATCAGGATTCACCCGAATCCCCGAACCATGATCCGGGGGATCAGGAGAATCTCCTTTTCCGGGATCAGAGCAAATTGCAAAACCCTGCCGAGCATCGAAGGCAGGGAAGGCAATCCGGTGGAATCCATCCGGTTTACGGACTGCGTGTTCCGCTCCTCCGGGGACAGGATGTCCATGGTGATGGACCACGCAAACGATATCGACATGAATCAGACGCGCTTCCTGAAAGCAAACGCGGACAGCGGCCTGTGAAGGGGCTGTCCGCGCCCGGCGCGGTATGGGAGGACTCATCACACGGAAAACCGTGCGGCGGTTCCGACGGCTTTTCTTTCGTCCTTCCTTTCCACCCAGGCGCAGCGTTTTCCGGAACGTGACTCAGAACACGATGCCGGTCTTCATGCCGGTACGGATCGCTTTCATATGAAAAGAGGAGATATCAAGCCTGCCGTTCCCGTTGAACAGAAGGATCATATGGTTGAAACCCCGGCTCCATTCCGCCAGGGAAACCGTCTTTGTTTTGCCGCCGCAGGTGAGCGCAAGCTTTTCCTCATTCCAGGTGATATGCCAGTTTCCGCACGGGGAAAGCTCCGTTTCCACATACGGTTTTCCGATCACGTCCGCATGTCCGCCGTTCCGCTTTTCCGGAAGGAAGGTCATCCGGTCCAGATAGCAGTCCGCGAGGAGCAGTTTCAGGCCATCGGGCATTTCCGCTCCCGAAAATGACAGACTGATTTCTCCTTCAGAGGCATAGGGAAAATTCACGCACGCGTAAGCGACTCCATCCTTCGTGGGGATGAGATGAAGACCGGTTTCGTCCGCGGGACTGTCCGTGACCCACTCGTCAAAGCAGTCCGTCATCTCCGTGTCCAGCAGATCGTCTGCTTTCAGCTTCAGCAGCGTTCCCTGGGGTTCGCCCCAGTGGACGTCGTCGTTATTCACGGAAAACGGTCTGAGGCAGATTTCCCCGCCGCCCGCATCGGACGCGAAGGGATAGCAGTTCTGCACGTCGTCCGGATCGCAGGCACGCTTGCGGACGATCATGCGCACGCCATCCAGCGTTTTCAGGCCGTCGGAGGATACGGCCGCGTACAGACACTGCCGGGCATAGCTGGAGCGATCGGCGAACATGGGTTCGCCCAGCACATCGTTCCAGCTGAGCAGAATCCGCCCGTCCCGCAGCAGCAGCGGCACCGAAGGCGCGTTGGAGGCGGGGATCCGGGTGGGCTTTGCCTGACACCAGGAAGTACCTTCGTCATAGGAGACCGAGTACCAGATGCTGCCCAGAACCGTGCGGATCAACATCACCAGTACGCCCGGGGCGGCCTGCACCACCACCGGTTCCACGGCGCCGGATTCGATATTCCTGTCATCGTTTGCCGCACGCACGTCGTTTGACGCGCTCCAGGTATCGCCTCCGTCATCCGACCAGATTACGCTGGAAACAAGCGCGCCGCCCGATGGCCCGGGAATGGTGGAAAAGGGCGCGATGATACGGCCGCTTTTCAGCTGGATGAGATTATTCATGGATCCTGTGTAACGGTCCAGTGCTTCGATTTTTCTGTAGATGAGGTTTCTGCCCGTTTCATCGTCCATGCGCAGATAGGAAATATCGCCCTTCAGCAGCGCCGTATCATACCAGTCGATGTTGAAAATGCGCATGAAGAAAGCATGGATCCTGCCGCCTCGGTCGATCATGAACGCTGCCAGGGCTACCATCGGTTCCGTATCCGGGAATTCAAAAAAGAAGGTCGGACTCTTCCATGTCTTTCCTTCATCCGCGGATACGCGTCCGATCAGGTACTGGCTGACCGGCTCCTTGCTGAAGTGTCCGCCTTGATTGACCTTTCCGAAACACGCCATCGTGAAAAGCCGTCCGTCCGGCAGGCGTTCCACCTGGTTCAGGCGGCGTACGCCGTCAGTGCAGATCGGCGTGCAGTGCAGGAATCTTGGTTCGCTCATGAGGTGCCTCCCGGATCTTCCTGTCTTATTGATTCTTTCTGTAAATCTGCGCAAGCCCTCCGTGAGAGGTTTCACGGTATTTTTCGTTCATGTCCTTTCCGGTACGGTACATGGTTTCGATGACTTCGTCAAAGGATATCTTCCTCGTTTCATACAGAAAACGGGACAGATTGACGGAACTGATCGCGCGCATGGCCGCCACGGCGTTTCGTTCGATGCAGGGAATCTGCACCAGCCCGTTGACCGGATCGCAGGTAAGCCCCAGGTTGTGTTCCATCGCGATTTCCGCGGCATATTCGATCTGATCCGTATTCAGCCCGTACAGGGAAGCGAGTGCCGCCGCGGTCATGGAGCAGGCGGAACCGATTTCCGCCTGACAGCCGCACTCCGCCCCCGAGATGCTTGCGTTGGTGCGGATGATGTTCCCGATGAGGCCGGCTACGGCAAGCGCGTCGAGAATCTCATTTTCCGGAAAACCGCGGTCAAACTGCATGTAGTAGAGCACGGCGGGCAGCACGCCGCAGCTGCCGCAGGTGGGCGCCGTGACCACGATGTGCTCATCCGCGTTTTCTTCGCTGACGGCGTAGGCGTAAGCGGCAATGACACGGTTCATGGCTACGTCGGCGTTTTCGTTATAGCAGCGTTTTTCGTACAGGAGTTTTGCTTTTCGCGCCACACCGAGACCGCCCGGAAGGATTCCCTCCGCCCGAAGACCGCGCCGCACGGCGTCTTTCATTGCTTCCCATACGGTGGAAAGGTACGGAACGACGGAGGACGGTTCGACGCTGTAAATGAACTGTTTCAGACTGACGTTTTTTTCACGGCACAGTGAAAGAATATCGGAAAAGTGTGCCTGCGGATACAGCTCGGCGTCCTCTTCCGGTTTTTCGTTTTCGATGCGGATGGAACCGCCGCCGATACTGAAGATCCTGGCGCTGCCGATGACGCCGCCGTTTTTCAGCGCCGTAAAGAGCATGGTATTCGGATGGGGGAGATGACGCTCATCACGGTTAAACACGATATGCGCGCCGGGAAGCACCGAACGGATGGCTTTTCCGGTGCCGTGGCCCGCTCCGGTGAAGGCGAGCGAGCCGTACAGGGTCACCTCATACGCGTCCGCGTCGGGCCAGCGCGCTTTGAAAAGCCCGGCAGCACGAAACGGACCGACAGTATGGGAACTGGACGGTCCGTTTCCGATTTTATAGACGCTTGCGATGCTTTTCATGGCGATACGGCCGGGATTATCCCAGATCCACGATAATGGGCAGGATCATCGGATTGCGCTTGATCTTTTCATAGATGTACCGATGCAGTTCATCCTTGATGCGGTTTTTGATGCTGGGCCAGTCGGTGCCTTCGATATGATCGTAGGAAGCGATGATGCCGCGCACGATTTCGCGGGTGCTTTCGATGATGTCCTCATTCTCACGCACATACACGAATCCGCGCGAAATGACATCCGGGCCGGAAATCAGGATTCCGTTGGTGCGGTCGAACGCCATCGCGACGATGATCAGCCCGTCCTGGGAGAGATGCTTTCTGTCTCTCAGGACCACATTGCCCACGTCGCCGATGCCAAGACCGTCGATGAGCACTTCGCCCGTGGGAACGGTGCCGGTGATGGATACTTCCTCACTGTTCATTTCCATTACCTGGCCCATCACCGGAAGCAGGATGTTTTCGCGCTTCATGCCCAGGGATTCCGCCAGCTCGGCGTGCTGCCAGAGCATGCGGTATTCGCCGTGCACGGGGATAAAATACTTCGGCTTCACCAGGGTGTGCATCAGTTTGATCTCTTCCTGGCACGCGTGGCCGGACACATGCACTTCGGCCATGGCTTCATAAATTACATCTGCGCCGCAGCGATACAGCTGGTTGATGACACGGGAGACGAATTTTTCGTTTCCGGGGATCGGCGTGGCGGAGATGATTACCTTGTCGCTTTGCTTGATCTGCAGTTTCCGGTGTTCGGAGAAGGCCATTCTGGTGAGCCCGCTCATGGGTTCGCCCTGGCTGCCGGTCGTCATGATCAGGATCTCGTCATCGGGGTAATTGTCAAGATCGTCGATTTCGAGCAGATCATCGGGCGGAATGATCAGTTCCCCGAGATCCATCGCTACCTGTGAAACGCTGACCATGCTGCGCCCTACGAAACACACCTTGCGGCCGAAACGGATAGCGCTGTCGATGACCTGCTGCAGGCGGTTGATGTTGCTGGCGAACATGGCGACGATCACCCGGCCGCGGGCATTGCGGAACTGCTCGATGAAGGTTTCGCCGATCTTCCGCTCGCTCATCGTATAGCCGGAGCGTTCGATATTGGTGCTTTCGCACAGGAGCGCGAGCACGCCCCTGTCGCCGGCGGCGGCGAGACTGCTCAGATCCGTAACATGCCCGTCAACGGGGGTGTAGTCGATTTTGAAGTCCCCGGAATGCACCACGATGCCGGCGCCGCAGGTGATGATCAGAGCGCAGGCGCCGGGGATGGAGTGATTGACGTGAATGAATTTCACGGAAAACGCCCCGATTTTGACCTCGTCTCTCGGCTGGATGGTGTTGAAGGGAACGCCGCTGACGCCGTGTTCGCGCAGCTTGATGTCGATCAGTCCAAGCGTAAGCCTGGTGCCGTAGATCGGTGCGGGCACCTGATCCAGGATATAGGGTGTCGCGCCGATATGATCTTCATGACCGTGCGTAAACACATATCCGCGCACGCGTTCGCGATTGGCCACCAGATAGGAAATGTCGGGTATGACCAGATCTATGCCCAGCATATCATCACTGGGGAAAATGGAACCGCAGTCGATGACCAGGATATCGTCCTCGTATTCGAGGATCGTCATATTCTTTCCGATTTCATCGACGCCGCCCAGAGGGATGATTTTCAGTTTCGGAGTCTGTGCCATAATATACCTCCTGTTCTTTCGGACTCTTCCTTCAGAACGATCTATTTCAAGAAACAATAGACAATCATTTCTATAACAATATACTCTGAATTACCTATCGATACGTTATTCTATCACAGTTTCTGCATGATGAACAGTATCATAATTCACAAATATCATGCGGAATAATGGGCAAGTATTCTACACAACAAGATTATCGCTGTGTTTTTTGGCAGGAGAAGGAAGAAATGCACTAAGGAAGGTTCACGCCGGGAAGCAGATTGACGGTACGGATGAACTGTCCCTTCAGGTGACGAATGAGCGCCGCCTGCGGCTGATTGCGTTTGAAGATATGGGTGTACATCGTGGATACGCCCTGTGAACGCAGCAGATTCCCGGCGGATTCGATCAGCCTGGAGGCCATGCCCTGACGGCGGTACTGGGGCAGGGTATAGATGCTGAGCAATGTGGCGGTGTTTCCGGCACCCGTCACCACGCATTCGCATGCCGGGATCCCCTGACGGTAATAAGCCAGTGCCAGAAAATGCTCCTGCTGCCGCCAGAGCGTGAGGTAATCCCTGCTGACAGGCTGTATGCGGTAACGGTTGATCCTTTCCAGAAGCGCTGTTTCATCCTGCAGATTTGCCAGCGGGCTTTGCCAGTATTCAAAGCCCATCGGGGCACCGCGGCTCCCGAAGGGAGGATAAAAACTGTACAGGTCTTCGGAATCATCGTTTTTCAGACCCATTTTTTCAAAAAAACGGAGAAGTTCGTTCTGCTCCGGAGAAAGCTGCGTATACAGACGCGCGGGGGATAAACTGCTGTGAAGCTGACATGCCCGGGCATACAGCGCTCCGTAAAGCATGCTGCGTGCGGAAGACTGCGCATCCAGCTGAAGGAAAAAAAGCTCCGGCTGTTCGGGATACAGCTCATTCTGCAGGAAACGGATCACATAGCCGTATCCCAGCTGAACATGCTGGTCGCTTGAAACAAAACAGACATCGTCTGCCGGAATTCCCTGATAATCAGCCGGAGGATGATTGATGAACATCGTTACACAGCCTTCCTCTTTTTAATCACTCATACTATATCGCATTCTGGCCGCGAAATCAAGAATCAGAAAGAAAAACGGCTGCCCAAACTGGGTGGAGTATCCAGTTTCGGGCAGCCTGATGGTTGGCAGAAGGGAGGGCCGAAATGAAGCTACTTCGCGTAATCGATGCTTCTTGTTTCGCGGATCACGTTTACGCGGATCTGCCCCGGATACTCCATTTCCTGTTCGATGCGTTTTGCGATTTCCCGGGCAAGGATACGCGTGCCGTCGTCGCTGACATCTTCCGGTTTTACCATGATGCGGATCTCGCGCCCGGACTGGATCGCATAGCACTTATCCACGCCCTGGAAGGAAGTGGCGATTTCCTCAAGCTTGGTGAGACGCTTGATGTAGTTCTCGATCGATTCACGGCGGGCACCGGGACGTGCAGCGCTGATCGCGTCCGCGGCCTGAACAAGCACTGCTTCCACGGTCTGCGGTTCCACATCGTTATGGTGCGCCAGGATCGCATGGATCACATCGTTGCTTTCGCCGTATTTGCGCGCAAGCTCTCCGCCGAGGGATACGTGCGTGCCTTCCTGCTCATGATCCAGCGCTTTGCCGATATCATGGAGCAGACCCGCCCGCTTGGCCAGCTGTACGTCCGCTCCGAGTTCCGCTGCCATCATGCCGGCAAGGTGGGATACTTCAATGGAATGCTTCAGCACGTTCTGACCGTAGCTGGTACGATAACGGAGCCGGCCGAGTACCTTGATCAGCTCGGGGTGGATCCCGTGCTGACCGGTTTCGAAAATCGCCTGTTCGCCGGATTCACGGATCTGGTTTTCGACTTCTTTCTTGGCTTTTTCCACGCATTCTTCGATACGCGCGGGATGGATGCGGCCGTCCATGATCAGTTTTTCAATGGCGAGTCTCGCAATTTCTCTGCGGACGGGATCAAAAGCGGATACGATGACCGCTTCCGGCGTATCGTCGATAATCAGGTCGACACCGGTGGCGGTTTCAAGCGCGCGGATATTGCGGCCTTCGCGGCCGATGATACGGCCTTTCATATCATCGTTTGGAAGATTGATCACGGAGACTGTCGTTTCCGCGACATGATCGGCGGCGCACTTCTGAATGGCGAGCGCTATGATATTGCGGGCCTTTTTATCGCCTTCTTCACGGGCTTTCGCTTCGATATCGCGAACCGTCGCGGCTGCGTCGTGATAGGCTTCCTTCTGCACTCTCTCGATCACCAGCTGACGCGCTTCGTCATGGGTGATGGTGGCGATCCTTTCAAGCTCCGTCTGCTGCTTATCCCTGATCTCTTCCGCTTCGGAAAGGGCTTTCTGAATTTCCTCTGATTTGTGTTCCAGGGATTCTTCACGCTCGGAAAGCTGATCACGCTTCCTGTCCAGCGCTTCTTCCTTTTTATCCAGGCTTTCTTCTTTCTGCTGGATACGGCGCTCCGACCGCTGCTGCTCGGAACGGCGGGCACGGATTTCCTTATCGGCTTCATTCTTCAGATGAAGCACTTCTTCTTTTGCGGCAAGAATGGTTTCCTTGCGCAGATCCTCCGCCTTGCGGGCGGCGTCATCCAGCAGATGCTGGGCAAACTGCTCGTTGCGGCCGATTTTTTTCTCGGATTTATTCTTCCTGTAAAGATAGCCGATACACGCTCCGCATGCGACGGCGATCAGACAGAGCAAAACCACCAAATACCATTCCATCAGTCTTTTTTCATCTCCTCCTGTTGTTTTTCATAACGACAAATAACCGCACATTGCTGTCCGGCTGCGCTGTTATCGGATACGGGATGCCGATATCTGATGATATACGGAATAATCACAAAGCAAATAGCGGATTGCTTTTATGTTTACGCGGCAAAGACCGCCATCACAACAATAGGGATGTATCTGAAAACAGCTTACGGATCCTTCGAACGGGGATCCGTTCAGCCGTTGCATATATATTAGAGCAATTGCATGAAAATGTCAAGATTGTTCACGCAAAGATTTCAGAACTGCCTGCGCGGCGGGGCGCGTCATTCCCTTTACGGCACAGAGCTCATCCTCCGCGGCGGCGGCGATGGCTTTCACGGAGCCGAATCGGGCGAGCAGCGCCTTTCTCCGGCCGGGACCGATGCCGGGAATCTCTTCCAGACGGCTGTGTACCGCGGCGTTCCCGCGCAGGGAACGGTGAAAGGTGATCGCGTAGCGATGCGCTTCGTCCCGGACGCGCTGGATCAGATGAAGAGCTGGGGTGTGATGATCGAGCAGGATGGGTTCGCTGCGGTCGGGCAGAAAGATTTCCTCCTGCTTTTTCGCAAGCCCGAACATCGGTACATCCGCACCGGTTTCCAGCATCGCGCTGCGCGCAAACGCAAGCTGCTCCGGTCCTCCGTCGATCAGGACCAGATCCGGCATGGGCCATCTCTGCTCCGGGTCTTCCGATACGGCACGAAGGAACCTGCGGCGAAGGACCTCGTTGAGAGACGCGAAGTCATTGGCCCCTTGGACGGTTTTGATGCGGTATCTGCGGTATTCTTTCCTGGCCGGTTCACCGTCGATGAAGACCACCATCGAGGCGACGGAAAGCACGCCCTGCGTGTTGCTGATGTCGAAGCCTTCGATGCGATGCGGGAAGGCGCTCATACCGATGGCTTCCGCGAGGGATTTGCACGCGCCGACGGTTCTTTCCCACCGGACCTGGTCTTTGGCGTTCTGCTTTGCGAGCGCGTCCCGCGCGTTTTTTTCGCACAGAAGCACCAATGCCCGCTTATCGCCCCGCAGCGGAACCGTCAGGGTGCATGCGCCGGCTCTTTTCTCGCGGAGCCAGGCTTCCAGATCGCCGGCGATTTCGGCGGGCAGGGAAGATACGATGACCTCCCGTGCGGGTCTGCGTACATCATAATACTGCAGCAGAAAACCGAACAGCACTTCGCCGGGAGATTCCCTGCCTTCTCCCTTCAGCGGAAAGCTTTCTCCGGCGATCATCTTTCCGTTCCGGATCTGGATCACCTGCACCATGGCGTCCAGATCATCCTGGATCAGCGAGATCACGTCCTGTTCACGGCTGTCGGCCTGAACGGCCTGCTGACGCTGCATCAGGCTTTCGATGTCGCGGATCTTGTCGCGCAGAGAAGCGGCACGCTCGTAAAGGAACGCGTCGGAGGCACTTTTCATTTCCGATTTCAGCGCTTCGACGACAGTTTTGTCATCCCCGCTGAGAAAAGCCATGACACGGCCGACGATTTCACGGTATTCCTCCGAAGAAATCTTTCCGGCACAGGGAGCGCGGCACTGACCGATTTCGGCGTTCATGCAGGGACGTGTTTTTTTCCCGGCGGGCAGCGCCTGGGTACAGGTGCGCAGCGGAAACAGTCTTCGCACGGTGTCCAGCGTTTCCCGTATCGCACCGGTGCCGGAGTAGGGACCGAAATACCTGGCTCCGTCCCTTTCCGCTTTTCTCGCGATGGTCAGACGCGGAAACGGAGAAGCGACATCGATCCGGATATAGGGATACTGCTTGTCATCCTTGAGAAGAATATTGTAGTAGGGCCGGTGTGTTTTGATCAGGTTGCATTCCAGAATCAGCGCTTCCAGATTGCTCCTTGTGAGCATGATATCAAAGTCTTCAATCTGCGCGATCATCGCGGACACTTTCGGCGTATGATCGTGTCCGTGAAAATAAGAACGCACCCGGTTTTTCAGATTGATTGCTTTCCCTACATAAATAATCGTCCCGCCGTGCTTCATCAGGTAGCACCCGGGTGAATCCGGGAGAAGAGCGATTTTCCGCTGCAGTGTTTCGTTCACGCTTCTTCGCCTTCGTCCGGCAGGTCTGCGGAGAAAGTGGTTTGAGCCGCCTCGATCAGTTTTTCCATCAGTTCTTCTTCCACCGGGACGAATTCTTCCATGTCCTCGCCTTCTTCCGGCAGCGGCTGCACTTTCATCACATAGCGAACGGTCTCTTCAGGCGGTTCGCTGCCGATGTCATTGCTGAGCAGCACGTATTCGTCACCGTTATAGAAAAAGTATCTTTCCACTTTCAGGGTGACGGTGCCGCCGTCACTGTCTTCAAATTCAACCAGATCCAGTTCTTCTTCATTGGGATTGTCAGCCATCCTGAGCACCTCCTGACGATTCCGGCTGCGCGCCGGATTATGTTTTGTTCTGACTGATATCGAGGGTGACGGGAAGATCACTTCCCGTAAAGGGATCGTCCTTCGCAAGGGTATCAAGCGGGGGAGAGACGTTCCTGTCGGAACGCGCTGCCATTTTCCAGGTAAGGGAAGTATCCCGGAAGG
>CADBNX010000113.1 GCA_902796115.1 uncultured Eubacteriales bacterium | reverse complement strand
CTGCGGTATTTTCAGCCCTGGAAGGACGCGGCGGAGAAATACGGCCTGAGCAATTCCCAGGCGCACGCGCCGTTCCCCTCCTGGATCATGGACGGCGGCGAATACAACGATTACCTGCTGAAGATGCTTGAAAAAACGATCATCGGCTGCGATTATATGAACTGCCGCCGCCTGATCATCCATCCCTTCTACAGCCAGTACAAGGATCAGGTTTCCCCCGAAGCGGAATGGAAGCTGAATATCGACAGCTACGCGAAGCTGATCCCGGCCGCGAAGAAGTATCACGTGACGATCTGCCTTGAAAACATGTTCGTCGGCTTCCGGGGCAAAATGTACGGCGCGTGCTGCTCGGATTTTGACATCGTATGCAGATACGTCGACACGCTGAACGACATGGCCGGTGAAAAGTGCTTCGGTTTCTGCCTGGATACGGGCCACGCGCTGCTGCTCGGCAAGGATATCCGCCAGGTCATCCTGCAGCTGGGCGACCGCATCGAGGCACTGCATACCCATGACAACAACGGCATCAACGACCAGCATCTGGCCCCCTACATGGGCGTGCTCGACTGGGACCGCTTCACGGAAGGCCTGAAGGAAATCGGTTTCAGGAAACCGATCAGCTTTGAAACCTTCAACGCAGTCCGCGTGTTTGACGCGGAGCTGGCTCCCGAGGTGCTGCGCCTGATCGCAAAAACCGGCCGCATGTTCGCCGGCAGGATCGAAGGCTGACAAACAGATAAAAACGCGCCGGTATCCGCAAAGGGTACCGGCGCGATCCTATATTGCAAAAACGGACGAACCGTCTCACGCCAGCCTGATCGCCTGCGTCTGCGCCGCGACCGCCAGTTCCGCCGCCTTGAAGCAGTGCTCCTGCGTCATGGCGTTTTCCGTACGGTTCAGGCAGTCCAGGATCAGTTCCCCGAAGAACGGGAAGCCCACCTTGCCGGTCACGTTGAGGTGCTTTTCCCCTTTCCCGTCCACCAGGAAGATATGATCCCCGAGCGCGTCCTTCTCCCGGGCGATATCGATATGCTTGCGCAGCTCCATATAGCCCTCGGTGCCCAGCAGGAACAGGCGTCCGTCTCCCCAGTTGCGCAGCCCGTCCGGCGTGAACCAGTCCACGCGGAAATAATCGCTCGCTCCGTTATCCGCCACCAGCGTCGCCTCGCCGAAATCATCCAGGCCGGGCTGATCGGGATGCGCGTAGTTTGCGATCTGGCTGCTGACCACTTTCGCGTCCTTCGCGCCGGTATAGAACAGGAACTGCTCCACCTGATGGCTGCCAATATCGCACAGGATGCCGCCGTAACGTTCCTTCTGATAGAACCACGGCGCCCGGGAAGGCGGGTTTTCCCGGTGCGGACCCATTCCGATCACCTGGATCACCCTGCCGATCGCGCCGTCCCGCACCAGGTATCCCGCGTAGACGGAAGCCTCCGAGTGCAGGCGCTCGCTGTAATAGCACATGTACTTGCGGCCGGTTTCGCGCACCGCTTTTTTCGCCTCCGCAAGCTGTTCCAGCGTGGTCAGCGGGCCTTTGTCGGTAAAGTAGTCCTTTCCGGCCTTCATCACACGGATTCCCAGCGCGCACCGGTCCGCCGGCACCGCCGCGCCGGTCACCATCGCCACTTCCGCGTCCTGAAGCACTTCCTCCTCGCAGCGCGCCATACGGACGCCCGGAAAGCGCGCGGCAAACGCCTCCATTTTCTTTTGATCCGGGTCCCACACCCACTTCAGCGTCGCGCCGGCGTCCGTCAGCGCCTGGTTCATGCCGTTGATGTGTCCGTGATCCAGGCCGATGGCCGCGATCACGAACTCGCCTTTCTGTACGGCCGGTTTGTCTTTCTTTCCCTCCGGGATATAATTCATTCCGTCGCCCTGCATGACTCCTCCTCCTTTGCATCCATCGCGTCGAAAACCGCGTAAAACGCTTCCATATTCATTGCTTCCGCCCGGATATCCGGCACAAGGCCCGCGCGGCTCAGAATCACGGCAGCCTCCTCCCGGCTGATCCGGTATGCCGGGCCCAGATTATTGAGCAGCGTTTTTCTGCGCTGCGCGAACGCCGCGCGGCAAAAGCGCAGGAACTCCTTTTCCTTTTCCGCGTCGTGCTGATACCGCCGTGTCCCGTGCGGCTGCACGCGCAGAAAAGCGCTGTCCACCTTCGGTGCGGGCGTGAACATTTCCCTCGGCACCCGCTTCAGGATCTCCGGCCGCCCCCAGTACGCGGTTTCAAGCCCCAGCAGTCCCCAGTCTTTCCCGCCGGGACCGGCCGCGATCCGCTGCGCCGCTTCTTCCTGCACCGTCAGGGAGAAGGAAGCGATGGGAGCCCTGCTGTACAGCAGCAGGCGCACAATATCGCTCGTCAGATGGTAGGGAATATTGCCGATCACATGAAACGCGTTCTCCCCCGCCATCTGTTCCTGAAGGTTCACCTTCAGGATACTCTCATGCACAACGGTCAGATTCGGGTGCCGTTCCCGGATCAGGATCAGATACGGAATCAGATCCGGATCGATTTCCACCGACACCACCCTTCGGCAGCGCGCCGCGAGCACCTCCGTCAGGCTTCCCATGCCGGCCCCGATTTCCAGCACCGCGTCCTGCGCGCTGAGCCCGGCAAGCTCCGTCAGCTCCGTCAGCAGCGATTCATCCGTCAGAAAACTCTGCCCGTATTCCTTTTTTGCTTCCACACCGTGACGGATCTGCTTCCGGTCGTTCATTCTCATGCCCATGCCTTCACCCCGGCAATCACACCGGCAGGATCCGCTGCCCGGAAGAGCGCCGTTCCCATCACCAGGATATTCGCGCCGGCTTTCAGCGCGTCCGGCGCGTTCTGCGCGTTGATCCCGCCGTCCACCGCGATATCTCCCCGCCACCCGCACGCCTGCCGCAGCCACGCTGCCTTGCGGAGCATGTCCGGCATCATTTTCTGTCCGCCGAAGCCGGGATTCACGGTCATGACGAGCACCTGCTCAATCCCGTCGAGGAACGGCCTGAGCGTTTCTTCCCCGGTCTGCGGACGCAGGGAGATGCCGGCCTTCGCGCCCGATGCGTGGATCCCGTCGATCAGCGCGTCCGCGTCGCGTGCCGCCTCGAGGTGGAACACCACCGTATCCGCCCCCGCCTCCGCAAAGATGCGCACAAAAGATTCGGGATTATCCACCATCAGGTGCGCGTCGACGGGCGTGTGCGGAAAGCTTTTCCGGATGGCCGTGAGCAGCGCGGGCCCAAACGACAGGTTCGGCACAAAATGTCCGTCCATGATGTCCAGATGGATCCTTCCGCATCCGGCCCGGATCATGCCCGCAAGCTCCTCCTCCAGCCGCATCGGATCCGCGGCCAGTACGGAAGGCGAAACTTCAATCATACCG
This sequence comes from uncultured Eubacteriales bacterium, assembly GCA_902796115.1. GTDB lineage: Bacteria > Bacillota > Clostridia > Christensenellales > Aristaeellaceae > RUG756. The sequence continues at coordinate 12,267 of CADBNX010000113.1, read as the reverse complement.
ATTCCTCCAATTCACACGGCAGCTGTCCAGGATGCGCAGATACCTCCCGTAACGGTCCGGGTCGATCTCGCCCCGTTTGACCGCGTCCTTCACCGCGCATCCGGGCTCGCTCTGGTGACAGCACGGATCAAAATAGCATTTCCCGCGGTACGGCGCAAAATCGGGATACCCCAGCTGCAGGGCTTCCGGCTCCATGATTTCTTCCGATTCCAGCAGATTGAAGCCCGGCGTGTCAAACACCGCGCCGCTTTCTGTCAGAAACAGCTCCGTATGCCGGGTCGTGTTCTTTCCCCGCGCGATCTTTTCGCTGATTTCCCCTGTTTCGGCCTGCAGCGCGTACATCGCGTTCAGCAGCGTGGATTTTCCGGCTCCGCTCTGCCCGGCAAAGCAGACCGCCTGTCCCGCAAACACGTCCCGCAGCGCGTCAAGCCCGGTTCCCTCCCTGCCGGATACCGGGAATACCGGGCATATCCCACGGTAGCAGCGCGACGCGTAAGCGGCGGTTTCCTCCTGATCCACATCGCATTTGGTCACCGCGATCACAGCCTTCACCTTCTGCCTGTCCGCGGCATACAGCAGCTTGTCCACCAGCAGCCAGTCCGTTTCCGGCACGCAGGATACCACGGCGCAGATCATGCTCACATTGGCGACCGGCGGACGCACGAACACGCTGTCCCGGGTTTCGATTTCTTCCACCCAGCCATGCTCGTCGCTGATGTGTCCCGGTGTAAACAGCACCCGGTCGCCCACCAGCGGAGAGATCCCCTGCCGCCTGAATTTTTTCTTGGCGCGGAGCGTCCATTCCGTACCCGTTTCGTCCCGTACGGTATACAATCCGCCTCTTCCGCGGACGATACGGCCCCGCATCAGGCCGGTCTCAATTTCCGCCGTCATTTTTCTGCTGCGTTTCCTCCGTCACCCATACAGCCAGGATCGCCCTTGTTCCCTGCTTCTGCATGATATCGGTGTTCACCTCGATCAGGCGATCCTGCGCGTCCAGATACTGCTGCGCCGCCACGATATTGTTCAGCGTCGTATCTTCGGTTTTGATCTCCTTGATTTCCTTCACCGTGATTTCCTGCGTTTCCAGCTGACGCAGCGCGTCCTCACGGGTCATTCCCTTGAGCTCCGCCAGGCGCATCATGCCGCCGCTCAGCGTCACCTGCACGATCCCGTCCGCCGTCAGCATCTCGTTCGGCGCGGGGTTCTGCTCGATCACGGTACCGTAAGGCTCCCGGGACATCACCCGCTCCGACAGCACCAGCATGCGGAAGCCGAGCTTTTCCAGCTCCGCCTGCGCTTCCGCGGCCGTTTTCAGGCACACATTGGGTACGGTCTGTTCAGCCGGGCCCGTCGAAACCGTCAGGAATACCGTTTCTCCCTTCCGCATCGCCGTATCGTAATCAGGCATCTGCAGGATCACGGTTCCGGCGGGATAATCGCTGGTGATCCTGGCGGTTTCCCATTTCAGGCCGGCCCGCCTGAGCAGTTTCTGGGCCGACTCTTCGCTTTCGTACAGCACATAAGGCGCTTCGGTGGCGTTTACGATCACGTCGAAAATCCATCGCACGCCAAAGAACAGCCCCACCGCAAGCGCGGCGCACAGCAGGCTGATCCCGAGCGTTTTTTTGGTTTTCTGCCAGATCTCGCGCAGATCCCATTTTTTGCGGTTTTCCTGCGAAATCAGCGGGATCGGCTTTTCCTGAGGGGAGGAATCCATCCAGTCCCCTTCCGGCTCCTGCATGGCGCGGTGCAGATCCTGCGCCATTTCAAAGGCGGACTGATACCGCTTCTCCGGCTCCTTTTCCATCGCCTTCAGGACCACCCTGGAAAGCGCCGCCGGAACGTCCGGCACCAGCTCCGTCAGGGGACGGGGCGGATCGTTGATCTGCTGCATGGCTACGGCAACCGGCGTTTCCCCGTCGAAGGGCACTCTGCCGGTCAGCATTTCATACAGCACGACGCCCACGCTGTAGATGTCGCTCGCGGCCGTAACGTCTTCTCCCTTCGCCTGCTCGGGAGAAAAATAGTATACGGATCCCACCACGCTGTCCGGCCGGGAGATGGTACTGCTCCCCGCCACGCGCGCGATGCCGAAATCCGCCACCTTGATCAGGCCTTCCGAATGAACCAGGATGTTCTGCGGCTTGATATCCCGGTGAATGATCCCGTTGCTGTGTGCGTGCTGCAGCGCCGAGAGGATGCGGATGGCGATCTGTACGGACACCTGCGGCGGCAGCGGCGCCTTTTCAAGGATCACTTCCTTGAGCGTTTTGCCCCGTACGTATTCCATGATCAGGTAGCGCAGGTTTTCCGTCTGTCCGACGTCCAGCAGGTTCACGATGTTGTGGTGGCTCATCTTGCTGGCCGCCGTCGCTTCCCGCTCAAAACGCTCCAGGAATTCCTGATCCCGCTCGTATTCCGGTTTCAGGATCTTGACCGCCACGTCGTGACCGGTTCTGGTATCCAGCGCGCGGTAGACGATCGCCATCCCGCCTTTTCCGATAAACTCCGTCAGCACATACCGATTGTCCAGGCGGAGGCCTGCCTTGATCTCAATCATAACTCCTCCTCCAGGACGATCAGGGAAAGATTGTCCGACGCGCCGCAGCGCATGGTCTCTTCCACCATTTTTTCGGCGGCTTCCTCCGCGTCCATCCCAAGCAGCATTTCCCGTATCCGTTCAGGCGGAATGTACTCGGAGATGCCGTCCGTGCACAGCAGCCAGATATCCCCCTTCCGGCGGGGCACATTGAATACGTCCGGCCGAAGCGTACGCTCGCTTCCGACAGCCCGTGTGATCACATGACGCATCGGATGCGTGACGGCTTCCTCCCGTGTGATCTTTCCCTGATCCATCAGTTCCTGCACGATGGAATGATCCCGGCTCAGCTGCAGCAGCGATTCGTCCCGCAGCAGATACACCCTGCTGTCTCCCACATGTCCGATCACCGCGTTTTCCGGCCCGAACCAGACCACGGACAGGGTTGTGCCCATTCCCTGCAGTTCTTCCTCAAAATGCTGCCGCTCATACAGCATCGTATTGATCCCCAGGATCGCTTCCCGCAGGGTCCCCTCTTCCGCCGTCTTTCCCTTCAGGCGGAAAAGCAGCTGATCCCTCGCTGTGCTGCTTGCGCAGCTGCCCGCGGGATGGGTCCCCATGCCGTCCGCCACGCCGAAAAGCGGACAGAAATCCCCGCCTTCCTCCGGCAGGATCAGCGCGTCGTCGTTTTCGACCCGTTTCAGCCCGGCGTCGGTCTTGCTGATTACCCTCAAAGCTCGGTCTCCTCCATGTATTTTCTGCGCAGCTGTCCGCAGGCGCCTTCGATATCGTCACCCATTTCCCGTCTCCGGGTCGCTGAGATGCGGCAGCGCTTCAGCTCCGCGAGAAACGCGGAAACCTGCTGCTCGTTTACCCCTCTCAGGTTCCTTTCCGGCACGGAATTGAGCGGGATCACATTCACATGGCACTGCAGCCCGCGCAGCAGGCCCGCAAGCTCCCGTGCGTGCTCAATTCCCGCGTTCACGCCGTCGATCAGCGCGTACTCCAGAACGATCCTTCGGCCGCTCACCCGCAGATATTCCCGACAGGCGTCCAGCGTTTCCCGTATCGTGTACTTTGCGGCAATCGGCATGATCTGCCTGCGGATCTCATCATTGGGCGCGTGCAGGGACAGCGACATCGTAAGCGGGATCCCTTCCCCGGAAAAACGCAGGATCTGCGGCACCAGCCCGCAGGTGCTCAGTGAAATCCGCCTCGGGCTGATGTTCAGTCCTTCCGGATGCCCAGCAAGACGCAGGAAACGCACCACATTGTCATAATTGTCAAACGGTTCGCCGCTGCCCATCAGCACGATGTTGTGCACCTGTTCCCCGTCAAGTACCCCGTTCGCCGCAAGCACCTCACCCAGCATCTCGGCCGCCGAAAGACCGCGGATGCATCCGGAAAGGGTACTGGCACAGAACCTGCATCCCATCCTGCATCCCACCTGGGTGGATATACACAGGGTGATGCCGTACTGATAGCGCATCAGCACGCCCTCCACGCAGTTCCCGTCGCGCAGGGAAAAAAGCAGCTTTTTCGTACCGTCAAGGCGGCTGGTCCGCTCCCGGATCACCTGAACGGGACAATCCACCGCTTCCTTCGGAAGCAGTTCCCGCAGTTTCAGCGGCAGATTGCTCATTTCCGCAAAGGGTACCCCCCGATGCAGCCATCCGAAAAGCTGTTTTGCGCGGAAAGCGGCCTCTCCCCTCGCCTGCAGCCATTCCCGCAGTTCCTCCGGATACAGGCCCAGCAGCTCCGTCATCCTTTTTTCCTCACCATGCGGGCAATATAGAAGCCGTCGATCCCCTGCCATTCATGGCTCAGGATCTGCAGACCGCATTTGCCCTCCGCCAGTGCCTGCGCGCTCTGCGGCAGCGCGATGGGTTCCGGGGTAAACTCCGGATGCTCTGAAAGAAAACGCCGCACCCGGTTTTCGTTTTCTTCCGGCAGGATGCTGCAGGTGGAGTACACCAGCGTCCCTCCGGAACGAACGTAACCGGAGCACACCTCAAGCAGTTTCTGCTGCACTTTGGTCAGTTCATCCACCTGCTGCTGCGTCATCCGCAGCTTGATGTCCGGTTTGTGTTCGATCACGCCGAGGCCGGAACACGGCGCGTCTATCAGCACCCCGTCAAAACTGCCGCGCAGCTCTTCCCGCCATACGGTCGCGTCTCGCACAGCGGGCCTGATATTATCCAGGTGCAGCCGCTTCATCATGGCCTGAATCAGCGTCACTCTGTGCTCATGAATATCCCAGGCCAGGATGCGTCCCGTGCCGTGCATCATTTCCGCAAGATAGGCCGTTTTTCCGCCGGGTGCGGCGCAGCAGTCCAGCAGCTGCATGCCGGGTTTGGGCTGCATCGCCTCCGCGCAGAGCATGCTGCTGACCCCTTCGATGGAGAAATTCCCTTCCAGATAATCCCGGTCCTGCGCCGCGTTGCTGATGCCGCGCACGGTCCACGCATTCACGTACGGCGCCTTTTCTGTCTGCCACACCTTCCCCGCCAGCATTTTTTCGAACGCTTCCGTATTCATCCGGGTCAGATTCGGCCGGATGACCATGGCATGCTCGCCCCGGAAAGCACAGATTTTTTCCGCGCGTTCCGCGCCGTATTCCGCGATCAGCTTTTCCACCAGCCACACCGGGGTCGAGGTCATCACAGACAGCCGACGCACCCCGTCCTCCTCGCCCGGCCAGGGAAAGCTTTTCAGTTCGCGTGCCGCGCTGCGCAGCACCGCGTTCACCAGTGAGGTCATCTCCTCCAGATGAAAGTACCGCGCCAGTTTTACGCATTCATTCACCGCGGCGGCTTCCGGCACCCTGTCCATGAACAAAAACTGGCATACCCCGCAGCGCAGGATCAGCCGCGCCGTAACCTGCAGTGCTTCCGGTTCGTGCAGATACCGGGCGAGCACATAATCGATGCGGATCAGCTGATCCAGCACGGTATAGGCCAGGTTGGCGCAGAAACGCTTTTCGACCGCCGGCATCGGATTCGACGCGAAATAATGATTCAGCGCCATCGCGGCATATTCGCCTTCCTGAAGCACCCGCTGCAGTACGCACACAGCGCCGATGCGCCCGGGTGACGGCAGCGGGTTCTCCTGCCTGGCCGCGCCTGCGGGCACGGGCTTGTTTCCCCTTGAAAAAGTCCTTTGCGGGGAAACGTTCTTTCGCGCACCGGATGCGGGCGCTTTTTCTCCTGTCCGGAACTCACGCATTTCCCTTCTCACTCCCCGTCCGCTTTCATGGCAGGCAATTGATGCCCCCGCAGATAATCCGCGCAGGCCATCCGTTTTCCGCCGGGCGCCTGTATTTCATCCACATGCAGGATCCCCTGCCCCGCGGCAATCAGAAGCCCCCGCTTTCCGTCCGCGCACAGAACGGTGCCGGGTTCCTGCCCGCTCTGCTCCGCGGCGGCGTGCGCCGACCAGAGCTTGTAGGTCTGCCCGCCGATTTCACAGTACGCGCCGGGCCAGGGGTCAAACGCACGCATCCTGTTCCGGATCTCCTCCGCGGAAAGGGAAAAATCGATCCGGGCCATCGCCTTGTCGATCTTGGGCTCATAGCTCATCCGGCTTTCATCCTGCTTCTGCCTGGGGCATTTTCCCTCCGACAGCAGCCGCAGGGTTTCCATCAGCAGTTCCGCGCCCATCTGTGCAAGCTTTTCGGTCAGGGTGCCCGCGTTGTCCCCGTCTTCGATCGGAAGCTTCCGCTGCAGCAGGATATCCCCGGTATCGATGCCCTCGTCCGTCATCATCGTGGTCACGCCGGTTTCCGTCCTTCCGCGGATCAGGCTCCACTGGATCGGGCACGCGCCCCGGAATTCGGGCAGCAGGGACGCGTGCACGTTCACCGTGCCGATGCGCGGCACCGAAAGCACCTCACGCGAAAGGATCTGTCCGAACGCCGCGGTCACGCACAGATCCGGCTTCAGTTCGCGCAGCGCTTCCAGCCCGTCCACGCGGATCCTCCTGGGCTGGTATACCGGGATGCCCGCTTCCAGCGCCTTTTTCTTTACGGGCGGCTGGTTCACATGATTGCCCCTTCCGGACGGTTTATCCGGCTGGGTAAAAACACCCGCGACCTCATGTTCGGATCCCAGCAGCGCGCACAGGGAGGGCAGCGCGTAATCCGGGGTTCCCATAAAAACGATTCTCACCGTTTCTCCTCCTTGCCGTCCTGCTCCTCTTCGTCTTCAAAGATTTCATGATCCATCTTATCCAGATAAATGATCCCGTCGAGGTGATCCAGCTCATGGCAGACCGCGCGGGCGAACAGTTCTTCCGCGTCGAATTCAAAAAACTCCCCGCGTCGGTTCTGGGCACGCACACGCACTTTCTGCGGACGCTCCACATAGCCCCGTCTTCCGGGTACGCTCAGGCAGCCCTCCGCTCCGCCCTGACAGCCCTCTTCATGCAGGATTTCCGGGTTCACAAGCTCCACCAGTCCGTCTCCCACATCGATCACCACCGCCCTGCGAAGGATTCCCACCTGCGGCGCCGCCAGTCCGACGCCGTCCGCCTTGCGCATGGTTTCCGCCATATCGCGCAGCAGCAGCCAAAGCCGCAGATCAAACTTGACCACGGGCTTGCACACCTTCCGCAGGTTTTCATCCCCGACCTTCAAAATTCTCCTGACCATTTCTCCTCCTATGCCAGCGAAACCGGATTCATCTCAAAGGATGCCGTCACCTGGCCGTTTGCCGTGTTTTCCCGTTCTGAAACCATCTCCTGAACAAACTGCAGAAGCGGCTCCATTACCGGCAGATCGATCATTTTGATCAGCACCTGCGCGCGGTACCGGTTCTGAATACGGCTGATCGGCGCGTCATCCGACCGGATAAACAGAACGCGGCGGCGCAAATCGTCTTTTTCCTGCAGATATGCCCGGATGCGCTCTTCCGCCGCCGCGCATTCGTCCCGCACTTTCTGCTGATCCGCCCCTTCAAAGAGTACGCGGTCCATCTGCGTAAAAGGCGGATAGAGATCCCGTTTTCTGCGCGTAAATTCTTCGTTGAAAAACAGCCGATAATCCTGTTTTTCCGCCGCCCGGATCGCATAATGCTCCGGCTGGTAGGTCTGGATGATCACATGGCCTTCTTTTTCCCCGCGTCCCGCACGGCCCGCCACCTGAACAAGCAGCTGAAAAGTCCTCTCCGCGCTGCGGTAATCCGGCAGGTTCAGCGTAGAATCCGCGAGAACCGCGCCGACCAGTGTGACCGAGGGAAAATCGTGTCCTTTTGCGATCATCTGCGTTCCGATCAGCACCTGCGCTTCCCCGGTGCGGAAGCGGTTCAGCAGCTTCTCATGCGCGTCCCGGGAAGCGGTCGTATCATTATCCATCCGCACACAGGCAGCGCCGAACAGGTTCCTGACTTCTTCCTCCACCTTCTGGGTGCCGATCCCGCAGGTCCTGATATAGGGGCTTTGGCAGGACGGGCACCGCTCCGGCATCGGCTCGCTGCCTCCGCAGTAATGGCAGTGCAGCCGTCCGTCCGTCGCGTGGTACGTCATCGTCACATCGCAAACCCTGCACCGGATGGATTCTCCGCATTTCCGGCAGTTCACGAACGGCGCGTATCCGCGCCGGTTCATGAACAGCATGGCCTGTTCTCCGCGGGAAAGGCATTCCCGGAGTTCCGTTTTCAGCGCCTCCGAAAAAATGCTCCTGTTTCCCAGCCGCAGTTCTTCCCGCATATCGGTAACGGTGATCCTGGGCAGCGGTCTGTCCAGCACCCGGTGCGGCATTTCAATCAGGGTAAAGTCTCCCCGCCTGGCCCGGGCGTACGTCGCGATGCTCGGGGTCGCGCTCGCGAGCACCACCGCCGCGCCTTCCCGTACGGCCCTTTTCTCCGCGATCCGTCTCGCGTCATACTGCGGAAAATGATCCGACAGATAGGTCGTTTCATGCTCTTCATCAATAATGAAGACCCCGGGATCACGCACCGGCGCAAAGATCGCGGAACGCGCGCCTACCACGATTCTGGCTTTCCCGAAGCGGATGCGCCGCCACTCGTCAAACCGCTCTCCCGCGGTCAGACGCGAATGCAGCACGGCCAGTTCTTCCCCGAAACGGGAATGAAAATAGCGCGTCATCTGCGGTGTCAGCGCAATCTCGGGCACCAGGATCACCGCGCTTTTCCCCATCTGCAGCGCCTGCCGCACCAGGCGGACGAATACTTCCGTCTTGCCGGATCCCGTCACACCGTGCAGCAGGAAGGTTTCTCCCTTTCCTCTGTGCAGCGCGGGAATCAGTTCGACCAGGGCATCCTGCTGTTCCGCCGTCAGCTCCGGATCGCCGCTGTGCTCCGTCTCCCCGTGCCAGGGGTTCCGGAACACCTCCCGTTCGTGACGCTCGATCAGTCCCAGACGCGCCAGCTGCTCCACAGGTTCCGACCAGTTTTTGATGAGGCTCCGGATCTCCTCCAGCGGGTGCTCCAGTCCGTCCGAAAGCGCGGTCAGGATCAGTTTCCTCCGCCAGGAGCGGGATTGTTCCGCGATCATCTTCTCCGCGTCCTGCGGCGGAAAGGTGACGCGCAGACAGGTTTCCGTCTTCACCCGGATCCGCTCCCCGCGCATTTCGGAAGGGATCATCAGCCGCAGAGCTTCACAGAGCGGACAATGCGAATCGGCCCGTACTTCCTCCGCCAGCGCGATCAGGTTTTCCGGAATCGCCGGATAGTCCTCCATCGGGGAGATGATCTCACGGATCCGTGCCGGGTCAAAATCCGTACTTTCCCGCATCCGCAGGATATATCCTTCCTTCTCCCGGAATCCGAACGGGACCCGCACCCGGGTACCGGGGCAGAAAGTGGCGGCGTACTTTTCCGGAACCGCGTACACGAATACGCGATCCACACGCTCGGACGCGATATCGACGATTACGTCCGCGTACATGCTTTTCCCGCGCGGCGCAGCAGTTCCTCCGCCGCGTCCAGCAGCATCGCGGCGCTTTGTGCCTTGCTCGCCTTCGGCAGTTCCCGGATTTCATCGGGGAGCACCAGCGTCAGCTGATTGTCGTCCGAATCAAACCCGATATCGCTGCGCGATACGTCGTTGAGCGCGATTAGGTCCAGGTTCTTCTTCTTCAGTTTCTCCTGCGCGTGCGCAACATGCGACTCCGTTTCCGCGGCAAAGCCGATGAACACCTGTCCGGGCTTCTTCATCGCACCGCAGGCCGCAGCTGCATCGGGCGTTTCCGTCAGGATGAGCTTCAGTTCCCCGGACCCATCTTTTTTGATTTTCTGGGAAGCGGGATGCAGCACCGTGAAATCACAGGGTGCCGCGGACTGGATCAGCAGATCGCATTCACCGCATCTTTCGGTAAGCGCGTTGAGCAGATCCCCGGTGCTTTCCACCCGCACGCGTTCGATGTCCGGATGGCTTGAGAGCACCACGGGCCCTGTCACAAGCGTCACCTTCGCCCCGCGCAGTCTTGCCTCCTCCGCGATCGCGTAGCCCATTTTTCCGCTGGAACGGTTCGTCAGATACCGCACGGGATCCAGTTTTTCCCGGGTCGGTCCCGCCGTCACGATCACCCTGAGCCCTTTCATTGTTTCCGAAGCCCGCAGGATTTCCGCGCAGGCGGCCACGATCTGCTCCGGTTCGCTCATGCGTCCCTTTCCCGAATCCCCGCACGCAAGGTTCCCCGTTTCGGGCCCGATCAGGTGAAAACCGCGTCTGCGCAGGATTTCCACGTTTTCCCGGGTCGCGGGATTGTCCCACATGCCGGTATTCATGGCCGGGGCCAGCAGCTTCGGCGCGGAGGACGCGAGCAGGGTGGATGTCAGCATATCGTCCGCGATGCCGTGTGCGGCTTTTGCCAGCAGATTGGCCGTGGCAGGCGCGATCAGAAAGAGATCCGCTCTTTTCGCCAGCGCGATATGTTCCACTTCCCAGGTCTCGGGCCGGGCAAACGTATCCGTTACCGCGGGATGGTTGGAGAGGGTTTCAAAGGTGAGCGGCCGCACAAATTCGCAGGCGTTTTTCGTCATGATGACAAAGACCTGCGCGCCTGCCTTCCGCAAACGCGAAGTCAGGTCGCAGGCCTTGTAGGCGGCAATACCGCCCGTTACGCCCAGTACGATGTTTTTCCCATCCAGGAGCTTCATCGTTTATTCGTCATCCTCCAGATTCCTGTGGTATCTCAGATACCCTTTGTTGATTTCTTCCACTGCGATGCTGACCGGTTTGTGATCCTTCGGATCCACCAGCGGCTGCGCGCCCGCGATCAACTCTCTCGCGCGTTTGGAGCTTTCCACCACCAGGGTGTAGCAGCTGTCGGTTTTTTCAAGCAGATCACTGATAGGCGGTTGATTGAGCGGCATAATGTTTTCCTCCTGATTGTTTTATTCTATCACCGGGAAATAGCGTGTTGTGGCATGTCTTTCCGCTTCCACGATGGTTCTGATCGCTTCATAAGCGCGTCTTTTGCCTTCCTCGCCTTCCTCGTTCACCACGGCATAATCATAACAATTCAGCGTTTCCACTTCTCCGCGCGCGTTGCGCAGCCGTTTTTCGATTTCCGCGCTGTCCTCCGTATTGCGGGTATACAGCCGTTCGCGCAGCGTTTTCCAGCTCGGGGGCAGAATAAACACCGATACCGCTTCCGGACAGTGTTCGATCACCATTCTTGCGCCCTGCGGATCGATATCGAGCAGCACGTCAAATCCCTGATCAAGAAGGGCTTCAACCGGTTTCCGCGGTGTTCCGTAGCGATGCCCGTGTACTGTTGCATGCTCCAGAAGCAGGTCCTTTTCCAGCATTTCATCATATTCCGCGTCGCTCACGAAATAATAATGCACGCCTTCCCGCTCATAATCCCGCGCCTGTCGGGTCGTGACGGAAACGGAAAACCGCATGTTCGGATCGTTCTTCAGCAGCATGTCACACAGGGTGCCTTTTCCTGTGCCGGACGGCCCGGAGACCACCATCAGCATGCCTTTATGCGTCGCTCCCAACGTGAATCACTCCCCTTCGGTCAGAATAACGCTTCCGCGGGATTGCGCTCGCTGTCGCTCACCCGGGCGGATATCGTTTCCGGCTGCAGTGCCGACAGAACGGTATGTCCGTCGTCCAGCACAAGCACGGCCCTGGTCCTGCGTCCGGCCGTCGCGTCGATCAGATGTTCTGAATCCCGCGCGATCTGGATCATTCTCTTCACCGGGGCGGATTCGGGACCGATCACCGCGATGATCCTCCCTGCCGCCACCATGTTTCCGTACCCCACATTGATCAGCTTCATTTTTTCCCTTTCAAAGCGGTTCCGCGTTTATTCGATATTCTGCACCTGCTCGCGCAGCTTCTCCACCGCGCTTTTGGCGTTGACGACGTGGGCCGCGATCGCGGCATCCTGCGCTTTTGAGGCGATGGTATTGAACTCCCGGTTCATTTCCTGAATCAGGAAATCCATCTTTTTCCCGCATTCTTCCTGCTCCATCAGGATTTCCATCTGTTTCAGATGCGAATCGAGCCGTGCCAGTTCCTCATCAATCGCCGCTTTCTCGGCAAAAGCGGCGGTTTCCTGCGCCAGGATGTACGGATCCGCCGTTCCCCTGCCGGCTTCATCCAGCCGTTTTCTGAGCCTGTTCCGGTATTCGAGTGCCGCCTGAGGCGCAAGCTTTGCGATCTCATCCTTTTCAGCGCGTACCGAAGCAAGCTTTTCTTTCAGATCCGCCTCCATGCAGGCGCCTTCCCTTTGGCGCATCACGATCAGCGCG
>CADBNX010000112.1 GCA_902796115.1 uncultured Eubacteriales bacterium | reverse complement strand
GGACGGCATGAGCATGGGCAGCGCCGCGGCGTTCATGATCACCGGCCCGGCCACCAAGATCACCAACCTGGGCGCGATGAAGATCGTGCTGGGCTGGAAGCGATTCATCCTCTACCTGGCGTTTGTGATACTGTTTTCCCTGTGTACGGGAATCATTGTTGACTTGTTTTGAGAAAGGAGACACCGATTATGAAAAAAACCCTTGCCGTTCTGTTTGCGCTGATCCTGTCCGTTTCCTGTATGTCCATGGCTGCCGCGGAAGAAGAAGCCGCTCCGCAGATTCCCGAACCCACCAGCCACATCCTGGTTGTATACTTCTCCGCCACCGGCACCACCAGGGGCGTTGCGGAGAAGCTGGCAGAGGGGCTGAGCGCCGATCTGTATGAGATCGTTCCTGAGGAGCCCTATACCGACGCCGACCTGAACTACAACAACTCCAGGAGCCGCACCTCCATCGAAACGGACGACCCCGACTGCCGTCCGGCCATCGCGGGCGAAATACCGGATCTCACCCCCTGGGACACGGTGTTCATCGGATACCCCATCTGGTGGGGCGACGCGCCGCGCATCGTATCCAACTTTGTGGAGCAGGCGGACCTGACCGACAAAACACTGGCAGTGTTCTTCACCTCCGGCGGCAGCGGACTGGGCAGCAGCATGAAGCATCTGGAGCGGCAGTCCGGCGCGGGCACCTGGCTGGAAGGCAAACGCTTCACCGCCCGCACGGCTGCGGAAGAGCTTGTAAACTGGGCCAGGGGCCTGGGCATTGAACCCTGATCGGAGAAAAAACCATGCAAACGAAGCGGGCAAAGCATATCGTTGATATTCTGCTGGGTGTCGGCCTGCTGCTGCTCATGTCCTGTCAGGCGGTGGGCGAAGCGGGCCACGAGTGGACGGGTATCGCCATGACGGTGCTGATGATCATCCACCAGATCCTGAACCGCAAATGGATCGCCGCGCTGTTCAAAGGAAAGTACACGCCTTTGCGCATCGCACAGACCTGCATCAACGCCGCGCTGTTGATCTGCTTTCTCCTGACTGCCCTGTGCGGCGTCAACATGAGCGTGCACGCGGTGCCCTTCCTGGGAGATTTCATGCGGGCGTCCCTCGGCCGCAGGCTGCATCTGACCCTGTCCCACTGGTGCTTTGTTCTCATGGGTCTGCACCTGGGCCTGCACATCCCGGCCATGCTGAAGGGCGTCAAAAGCCAAACTCTGCGCCGGGCTGCCTTCGGCCTTTCCATTCCGGCCGCCGGAGCCGGGCTGTGGCTGTTTCTTCGGAACAGCTTCCCGGATTACCTGTTCTTCCGGGTACCCTTCGCCTTCATCGATTATGATAAGGCGATCCCGCTGGTATTGCTGGAAGCCCTGCTGATCGCGTTTTTCTGGGTGTTCATCGGCGCGCAGCTGCCCAAACTGCTGAACCGCAGGGCGGATAAAACCGGCAGGCTGATTGCTCCGGCAGGCATCCTGTCGGCGGTGCTCATCGGCATGGGACTGATTTTCATCTTCCCGGCCGGAAGCAGCGGCGGCCGGAATGAAAATGCGGCTCCCTGGGAGCCTGTCAGCGGCAAAGAGGTCGCAGAAGAACCGGCCGGAGAAATGTCTGTGCCGGCTGAAAGCCCGACGGCTCCCGCAGCGGAAAGTGAGGAAAAGCAAGTGGACGACGGTTTTGTATGGATCCGGGGCGGCTCCTTCCTGATGGGCAGCCCGGAAAGTGAAAACTGGCGCATTGAGGATGAAACGCAGCATGAGGTGACCGTATCCGGCTTTTATATGAGCCCCTATGAAGTCACCCAAGCGGAATATGAGCATTTGATGGGCGTGAATCCCAGCCATTTCAAGGGTGAAAACCTGCCGGTTGAAAACGTGAGCTGGCTGGACGCCGTGCGCTTCTGCAACGCCAAATCCGCCGAAGCCGGCCTGACCCCGGCCTATACCATCGAGGGAAAAAACGTTACCTGGAACCGCGCGTCCAACGGCTTCCGCCTGCCCACGGAAGCGGAATGGGAATACGCCTGCCGTGCTGGGACGGCCACGCCCTTTAACACCATCCACGCGGCCGGTCCTGAGGAAGCAAACTATTACGGTCATTACCCCTATGAGATCGAACAGCATTATTTCCACGATGAAGTGCTGGAAACGCGCCCCGGGCGCTACCGCCAAACCACCGTGGAAGTCACCGGCTTTTCTCCCAACGCCTGGGGCCTGTACAACATGCACGGCAACGTGAACGAATGGTGCTGGGATCTGTACGGCGCGTATGACCCGGAAAACACAATTGATCCCACCGGCGCGAAGGAAGGCACCCGGCGCGTCTATCGCGGCGGCGGCTGGAATGACTTTGGCAAAAACCTGCGTTCTGCTTACCGGGCCGCCGGGGAATTGGATATGATCTCCTTCAACCTGGGCATCCGCCCGGTGCGAAGCATCGGGAATACTTTGAACGGCACCGTAACCAGCCGCAGCGAAACAGAAAAGACCCGGACCCGCGGAAACATGCTGATCGCTTACTTCTCCTGGAGCGGCAACACCCGGCGCATCGCCGAAGAGATCCGGCGGCAGACGGGCGCGGATATCTTTGAGATCGTCCCCATCCCGGCCTATTCAGACGACTACAACACCGTTCTGATGGAAGCGCAGCGGGATCAGCATGACAAGGCAAGGCCCGCGATTACGAATCCGCTACCCGGTCTGGATGAATATGACGTCATCCTTCTGGGCTATCCCAACTGGTGGGCTTCCATTCCCATGCCCATCGCTTCTTTCCTGGAAAGCTATGATTTCAGCGGCAAAACCATCCTGCCTTTCTGCTCCCACGGCGGCGGACGCTTCGGCCAGAGCCTGACGGCGATCGCCAAACTGGCTCCGCAGGCCGTCATTGCTCCCGGTCTCTCCGTTCACTACTCCGGCGGATCAAGCCTGCCCGGAGATGTGCGGAACTGGCTGGAAACACAGGGTATTTCAATCAATAAAACAGAAGGAGTGCATTGATCATGGCAAAGAAACAAACCGCGGGCCGGGATAACCTGGGCAAACTGGCGCCCAAGTTCGCGGAACTGAATGACGATATTCTGTTCGGAGAAGTCTGGTCGCGCGAAAAAGAGCTTTCTCCCCGCGACCGAAGCATGATTACCATCGCCGCTTTGTTCTCCGCGGGTCTATACCCGCAGCTGAAAGCCCACTTATCCATCGGCAGGGAGCACGGTGTCACAAAACAGGAGGCGGTAGAGCTCGTGACCCAGCTCGCTTTCTACTGCGGCTGGCCCAAAGCCTGGAGCACCTTTCCGCTGATCCGGGAAGTGTACGGTGACGAAGAAACCGAGCCGGACGGCTTGCCGTCCGATCTGTCCGTATTTCCGGTCGGCGAAAAAAATCCCTATGGCCGGTATTTCATCGGGCAGAGCTACCTCGCCCCGCTCTCCGCGGAACAGGTGCCCGTTTACAACGTCACCTTCGAACCCGGCTGCCGGAACAACTGGCATATCCATCATGCCGGCGAAGGCGGCGGGCAGGTGCTGATCTGCGTCAGCGGGCACGGCTGGTATCAGGAATGGGGCAAGGAGGCCCGCGCGCTTCATCCCGGCGACACGGTAAACATTCCGGCGGGTGTCAAACACTGGCACGGTGCCGCGGCCGACAGCTGGTTCCAGCATCTGGCGATCGAGGTACCGGGCAGGGACTGCAAAACCGAATGGCTGGAATCCGTGGACGACGATCAGTACGGAAAGCTGAAATAAACCCGTTACCGTTTTGAGGCAACAGGCAATCCGCTCGCTCCGCCCTCCGTCCCTCGGGCGCAGTTCGCAATGGCATCCGCTGTACTGCGTTTGCGGATACCTATTGCTCACTGGGCTTCCGGTT
>CADBNX010000111.1 GCA_902796115.1 uncultured Eubacteriales bacterium | reverse complement strand
GCGATTTGCTTTGCCGTAAAACGTATAAAACGCAGCCTGTTCCGATCGTCGATTTCGGTTTTGAGTACGTTGTGAACAAGCGGGATGATTTGTTCGTGATTCACATGCATGGTTTCATACCTCCCGACGGAAATAACTGACAGCCGGATCAGACGTTTTTCAAAGAACGCGCCCAGGTTAAAATGTGCTTTGGATCAAATTCGACACAGTTTGTCTTTCACTGCCTGAATCACGGCTTCTCCGTATAACTGAAAGCCCAGATCATTGGGATGAATATGGTCCGACGCAAAAAAGTCCGCGGCATGCGGATAACCGATATTTTCCATCACCGTGATCTGCGGATAAGAAGCCGCGATATCCCGGATGATCCGGCATGCATCCTCAAGATTATACCCTTTGCTTTTCTCCCGGTACAGATGTTTCAGATCGTACCGGACGATCGGGGGCAGCTGGAGAACCGGAGTATCCGGAAACATCTCCGCAAATCTTGACATGTACGCGGATACGCATCGGCAATAGCTTTCCCGGTTATTGTTCGCATGGCGGTTGAAATCATTGCTGCCATAGGCCAATATGACGAGATCGGCTTTCCAGTCAATCCTCTCCTTCAGGCTGTTTGGCATAAACCCATAACCGGCAATACCGAGATTCAGCACTTCCGCATCCAGTTCCCGGGTCATTTTCCCTGCCCAGCAATATCCCGGATGCTTTGCGATATATCCCTGCGTACACGAATCACCGATTGCCAGGATCCGCAATTCCTTTGCGGGTACGGGCCTGAAAACCGAGTTTTCTGAGACGGACATGCTTTTCAACATCACTTCGGCTGACCATGGGAAAAACAGGGTTACTCTGTGTGAACCCATTGGCAGGTTAAACAGAACCGCAGATGAAGCAAAACCTTCGATCGTGTGTGAATCTTCAAGGATTCCGTCCACAAATAAATCAAAGCTGTAAAAAGAGTAATGTGAACCGGTCTGAACGTCATACTCAAATCCGAACCATTCCGCATCGGTGATGAAGTCAAGCGTTACATTCGCGCTTGCACGGCAGCGTTCGGCGAACCTTTCCCCATCCAGGCCGTAGTTTTCGATTTGCCTGGGGGTAAAACGTATGAAACGAAGTCTTTTCCGCTCATCGATTTCTGTTTTTTGCACATTATGCACAAGAGGAATGATCTGCTCAAGCGTTACATTCATCTGAGCCTCCGTTTTTTTGTTTCCTGTGATTCACCGGAATACGATGCAGCAGTTCACGTCGGATCGTACAATCGCTGCGAATTCTTCGGCGGAAGAAGGAACTGTGTCTGTCGAAACGCGCTGTGCCCTGATCGGAGCAGGAATGTTCCGATCAGACACAGCGCGTTGTTCAAGTGCTTTTCCGTTAACGTTTTTCGGATTCCTTTATCCCGCGGAATTCCGGGTACGGGGTTGTTTCTTTCAGCCCGAACAGCGTTAACCGATCCGTTTATCAAATACGCTCAGTTCTGATAATTGACGACCGCGCTGAAATCGGGAGCTTTCAGGCTGGCACCGCCGATCAGCCCGCCGTCGATCTCTTTCTGCGCCATCAGGCCCTTTACGTTCTTCGGGTTCATACTGCCGCCGTACTGGATGCGCACGTCCGCAGCCACATTCTTTCCATAGCGGTTTTCGATCGCTTTGCGGATCACTCCGATCGTTTCATTGGCCTGCTCATCCGTAGCCGTCAGCCCGGTTCCGATGGCCCATACAGGTTCGTAAGCGATCACGACGTTGCGGATCTGATCGTCAGTGAGCCCGGTCAGGGCGATCATGGTCTGATAGGTCACGAGGGCATTGGTGTATCCCGCTTCGCGCTGTTCCCTGCGCTCGCCCACGCAGATGATCGGAATCAGGCCTGCGTTCACCGCCGCCAGCACCCGCTGATTGACGGTCTCGTCGGTTTCCCCGAAATAGGTGCGGCGCTCGCTGTGTCCGATGATCACGTATTCCGCGCCGGCTTCCTTCAGCATGGCAGCGCTCAGTTCGCCGGTAAAAGCTCCGCTCTCCTTAAAATGAACGTTCTGAGCGCCCACATGGATATTGCTTCCTTCCGCGGCCTGTGCCGCAACTGCGATATCCACAGCTGGGACGCAGACGACCACGGTCGCTTCCGCGTCCTTCACCAGCGGCTTGAGCTCCTCGATCAGAGCCTTAGCCTCGGAGGGCGTTTTGTTCATTTTCCAGTTGCCCGCAATAATCGGTATACGCATATTCTTTCTCCTTATCGGTTATCAAGATTTCGCGGAGAGCGGCACATGGTCCGCCCTCCGCAAGGATGGGTTTTCAGGGGCTGATTATTTGTCGTTCAGCGCGGCGATGCCGGGAAGCACTTTGCCTTCCAGGAATTCAAGAGATGCGCCGCCGCCGGTGGATACATGGGTCACTTTATCGGCAAAGCCCATCTGCGTGATAGCCGCGGCACTGTCGCCGCCGCCGATGATGGTGGTGCCGCTGTTGTTGGCAACCGCTTCCGCTACGCAGCGGGTGCCTACGGCGAAGGTCGGGAATTCGAACACACCCATCGGGCCGTTCCACACGATCGTCTTCGCGCGGCGGATTTCATTCACGAAAATCTCACGGGTAACAGGACCGATGTCCATTCCCTCGAACCCGTCCGGAATCTCCTGAGAGTGTACGGTAATGTGCATGCAGTCGTTATCGAACTTATCCCCTGCCTCGTTATCCACGGGCAGTACGATGCGCACGCCCTTGTAAGCCGCGCGGGCGAGAATGTCCTTCGCCAGTTCCATTTTATCATCTTCGCACAGAGAGTTGCCGATGCGGCCGCCCATCGCCTTCTGGAAGGTATACGCCATACCGCCGCCGATGATCAGCACATCCACTTTGGTGAGCAGGTTATTGATCACGTTGATTTTATCGGAAACCTTCGCGCCGCCGAGAATGGCGAGGAACGGATGCGCGGGATTCTCCAGCGCGCCGCCCATCACACGAAGCTCTTTCTCGATCAGGTAGCCGGCAACCGCGGGCAGGTAATGCGTGACGCCTTCCGTGGAAGCGTGCGCGCGGTGAGCCGTACCGAACGCGTCGTTCACAAAAATCTCGCCGTAGGAAGCAAGCTTCTTCGCGAATTCCGGATCATTGGCTTCTTCTTCCTTATGGAAGCGCAGGTTTTCCAGCAGGCAGACTTCTCCGTCCTTCAGGGAAGCGACAACGCTGTCCGCGTCCGGTCCTATCACGTCCTTGCACATCTTCACTTCCTGCCCGAGCAGTTCGGAGAGACGCGCGGCAACCGGAGCGAGAGAGTACTTCATATTGAACTCGCCCTTCGGACGGCCCATATGGCTGCACAGGACTACCTTCGCGCCGTTTTTCACCAGATACTCTATCGTGGGCAGCGCGCCAACAATCCGGTTCTCATCAGTGATCTTCTGTTCTTTCATCGGCACGTTGAAATCAACGCGAACCAATACTTTCTTTCCGCTTACCTGTACATCTTCGATGGTTTTTTTGTTCATAACCGTCTCTCCTTATCGTTGATGATTGCGGGCAATCTATTTCCAGGCCGTCTGCGGGCGCAGAAATCGTTTTAACCGCAGCGCTTTCAGTATACCACGTTCCCTGTGAAAATACAACGCATAACTTTACAAAAACGCTTATTCAGATTATAATGGATCGGGTTTCAAACCCAGAGGAAAGCGAGGAGACTTACCATGACTGCGCCGTATGAACCCGCGAAAATCGAACCAAAATGGCAAAAAATCTGGCTGGAAAAGGAAGCTTTTAAAGCAAGCAGCGATCACAGCAAGCCCAAATACTATTGTCTGATCGAATTCCCGTATCCTTCCGGGCAGGGGCTGCACGTAGGTCACCCACGGCCTTATACCGCACTGGATATCGTTGCCCGGAAACGCCGTATGGAAGGCTACAACGTGCTCCACTGTATCGGCTGGGACGCTTTCGGTCTCCCGACGGAGAATTACGCCATCAAAAATCATATCCATCCATCCGTTGTGACAAAGGAAAACATCAACCATTTCCGCGAGCAGATCCAGAAGCTCGGTTTTTCCTTTGATTACAGCCGGGAAGTCAATACCACCGATCCGGAGTATTACCGCTGGACGCAGTGGATCTTTCTGCAGCTTTTCAAGCACAACCTGGCATATAAAACCGAGATGCCCATCAATTGGTGCACCAGCTGCAAATGCGTGCTCGCCAATGAAGAAGTTGTGGACGGCGTGTGCGAGCGCTGCGGCAGTCCCGTTATCCATAAGGTGAAAAACCAGTGGATGCTGCGCATTACCGCCTACGCCCAGAAACTCCTCGACGGGCTGGATACGGTTGATTTCATCGATCGCGTCAAAGTGCAGCAGCGCAACTGGATCGGCCGCAGTGAAGGCGCGGAAGTGGATTTTTCCCTGGAAAACAGCGATGAGAAAATCCGCGTATTTACCACAAGGCCCGATACGCTTTTCGGCGCCACGTACATGGTGCTGTCGCCGGAACATCCCCTTCTGGAGAAACTGAAGGACCGGATCGAAAACCCGGATGATATCGCCGCGTATCAGGCGGAAGCCGCCCGAAAGAGCGATTTTGAGCGCACGGAAATGAACAAAGAAAAAACCGGCGTGCCGGTGCTTGGAATCCGTGCCGTCAATCCCGTCACAGGCAAAAGCATTCCTGTATGGATTTCGGATTATGTGCTCACCACCTACGGCACCGGCGCGATCATGGCGGTTCCTGCGCATGACGAGCGTGACTGGGAGTTCGCGAAGAAATTCTCCCTGCCCATCATCGAAGTGGTTTCCGGGTCAAAAAAGAGCGTTCAGGAAGAAGCCTATACCGATGTCAGCGAGGGCATTCTGGTCAATTCAGGTTTCCTGAACGGACTTTCGGTAGCGGAAGCGAAAAAGACGATCATTGCCTGGCTCGAAGAGCATGGCCTCGGTGAGAAGAAAATCAATTACAAACTCCGCGACTGGGTGTTTGCCCGTCAGCGCTATTGGGGCGAGCCCATCCCGATCATCCACTGCCCGCACTGCGGGATGGTTCCGATGGACGAAAAGGATCTGCCGCTCCTGCTCCCCGAAGTGGAGCACTATGAGCCGACGGATGACGGCGAAAGCCCGATCAGCCGCATCACGGACTGGGTGAATACAAAATGCCCCCGCTGCGGAGCGGACGCGAAACGCGAAACGGATACCATGCCCCAGTGGGCCGGTTCTTCCTGGTATTTCCTGCGCTATTGCGACCCGCACAACAACGCTGCGCTCGCTTCCCGTGAAGAACTGGATTACTGGATGCCGGTCGACTGGTACAACGGCGGCATGGAGCACACCACGCTGCATCTGCTCTACTCCCGTTTCTGGAATGAATTCCTGCACGATATCGGGGCGGTCGGCGTCGCGGAGCCGTATCAAAAGCGGACCAGCCATGGTATGGTACTGGGAGAAAACGGCGAAAAAATGAGCAAATCCCGCGGCAATGTCGTTAATCCGGACGACATGATTGCGGAAATCGGTGCCGACGCGCTGCGTATGTACGAAATGTTCATGGGCGCGTTCGATCAGGCCATTCCGTGGTCCACGAACGGAGCCCGCGGCTGCCGCAAATTCCTGGACCGCGTATGGCGTCTGCAGGACATGGCGGAGGACAGGGAAAGCACCGAGGAAATGCTTGTCCTGCTCAACCAGACCGTCAAAAAGGTATCCGAAGATTACGAGAAAATGAAATTCAACACCGCCATCGCGCAGATGATGACGCTGGTGAATGAATTCTACCAGAAAGGGGTCACGACGGCGGAATTCCGAACGCTGCTCCTGCTCCTCTCCCCCGTTTCTCCGCATATCTGTGAGGAAATCTGGGAAAACATGCATTTCGGCGCGCCCGTCTACACCCAGTCCTGGCCGAAGTGGGATGAGAAGTATCTGGTTGCGGCCACCGTGGAAATCGCCGTGCAGGTCAACGGCAAGATCCGCTGCAAGCTGAACGTACCGGTGGATATGACCAAACAGCAGGGCGAAGCGGAACTCCCGCAGCTTCCCGAAGTCGCACAGTTCATCACAGGAACGGTGATCAAAACCGTTTACGTGCCCGGCCGCCTGCTGAATCTGGTCGTCAAATAATCCGAAAACCGGCGCTCTGCCGCCGGTTTTCTTATATGGAGTTTTATGATACGCAATGTGATCTGGGACTGGAACGGAACGCTGCTGAACGACGTTCCGTTCTGTGTGGATATCACCAACGCGCTTCTGCGCAGATACGGCCTGAGGCCTTTCGCGGATATCCGGGAATACCGAAGCCGTTTCTCTTTTCCGGTAAAAGATTATTATGCCTCCATCGGTTTCGATCCGGAAATCTTTGTGACTGTCGCCCACGAGTGGATGGACGCATATATGCGTGGGGAGCATATTTGTCCGCTCAATCCGCACGCAGTGGAGATTGCAGATGCATTTCATCGTGAAAACTTCACACAAGTGGTTATTTCTGCGTCAAAAATCGAGAATCTGAAGCTTCAGTTGGCATCCCGTCCGCATTTTTCCTGTTTTTGCGCGCCGGTAGGGCTGAATGATATTTATGCCGGAAGCAAAACGGATCTCGCGGTGCGCTGGATGCGGGATAACCGCATCGATCCGGATGAGACGGTCTTCATCGGCGATACACTTCATGACTGGGAAACAGCCAAAGCCGCGGGATGCCGCTGTATCCTGGCGGATATCGGGCATCAGAGCCGCGAAAGGCTCTCCCTGTCCGGATGTCCGCTTGTTTCCTCGCTTCCGGATGCATACAGAATGATTCATGACATGGAATGAAGTCATAAAACGGAGGGATCATATGAAACCGGAACTGATCGAACGGGAAATCTGCGGCTTGCGCTGCCTTTGCCATGAAGCTCCCGAAAAAGGCGTTTCGCCGGGCATTCTGTTCCTGCACGGGGCCGGAAGCCGCAACAGCATGGAACAGCTGCGCAGAAATCCGTTTTTTACCGCGGTCTCCCGGCAAATTACGGATTTTGCGGTCATTGCTCCGCTGCTTGTCGGCGGCAGCAGCTGGTTTGACGTATTCGAGCATCTGATCGCGCTGAGCCGCTGTGCCGCGCAGGAAATGAACTGTGATCCGGATCGTCTGGCGCTGATGGGAACCAGCATGGGCGGTTTCGGTTCCTGGCAGCTGGCCATGTCCAATCCGGATCCTTTCTGTGCGCTGGTGCCCCTGTGCGGCGGCGGAACGGACTGGAGTGCGGACCGGCTGAAATCCATTCCCGTACACGCGTATCACGGAGCCGCCGATACCGTGGTCGACCCCTTTTACAGCCGAAAAATGGTAGATTC
>CADBNX010000110.1 GCA_902796115.1 uncultured Eubacteriales bacterium | reverse complement strand
TGGTATAATTATACGGAAGAGCAGATACATGGCGTTTTCCCCCTGCGGGAAGACGCAACGGATGTCCGGAGGAGGCAGGAACATGAAACGAACCCGACAGGCGGCTATTCTGACCGTGATTCAGGAAAAGGACGTGGAAACCCAGGAAGAACTGGCGGCGGCCCTGAAAGCACAGGGCTTTGACGCCACGCAGGCGACCGTTTCCCGGGATATCCGGGAGCTCAGGCTGGTGAAGGTGCTCGCCGGCAGCGGAAAGTATAAATATGCACAGTCCGGGCAGAATACGGCCGGCCTTTCCGAGCGTTACGTGCGCATTTTTCTCAGTTCCGTGGTATCCATCGAATACGCCGGCAATATCATTGTGGTGAAAACCCTTTCGGCTTCCGCGGATATCGCCGCGGAAGCGATCGACAGCATGCAGATGAAAGAGATCCTCGGCACCATGGCCGGGGAGAATACGGTGCTGGTGATCGTACATAACGAGGAAGAGGCCAGAAGCGTGACCGAGCATTTCCGGGAGCTTCTGAAATAAAAGGATGGAATACGAATGCTGCTGACACTGACCGCGCGCAATCTTGCGCTGATTGACAGTGTGACCGTGGAGTTCGGCCCGGGGCTGCATGTGCTGACCGGCGAAACCGGAGCGGGAAAAAGCCTGGTGGTGGACGCGGTAGGGCTGCTGCTGGGCGGAAAGGCGGATAAGACCCTCATCCGGGACGGCGCGGAAAAGGCGTACGCGGAGGGTATTTTTGACCTGCGCGACAGCCCGCGGACCGCGCAGGCGCTGCGGGAGGCAGACCTGGGCACGGAGGAAGGGGAGCTGATCCTTTCCCGTGAAATCAGTGTGTCCGGTCGTTCGGTGTGCCGGGTCAACGGGGTGGCCGTGCCGCTGGCGCTGTACCACAGCCTGGGGGAAGGGCTGATCGACCTGCACGGGCAGCATCAGCACCAGAGCCTGCTGAGCGACCGGAACCACATCCAGTATCTGGACGATTTCGGGGATGAAACATACGCCGCGCTCTGCCGTGAAACCGCGCAGTCGTTCGCGCAGTGGCAGGAAGCGGACCGGGCGCTGCGTCAGCTGCGGGAGCAGGCGAGAGGACGGCAGGACCGGGAGGAGATCCTGCGTCTGCGCCGCAGGGAACTGAAAAACGCCGCGCCGAAGGCCGGAGAAGAGGAAGCCCTGGAAAAGGAGCGCGACCGCATCCGCAACGCGGGAAAAATCACCGGCGCGCTCCGCGAAGGATACGAAGCGCTCTATGACGGCGGCGGCGCCGCACTGAGCCGCCTGAAGGAAGCTTCCGACGCGCTCTCCCGGGTGGCTTCCTACGACGGGGAATACGCCGCGCTGTCCTCCAGGCTTGAGAGCGTGTATTACGAGGCCGAGGATATTTCCTATACGCTTTCGCAGAAGCTGGACGGCTTCGAATCCGACCCCGAAAGGGAGGAAGCGGTGCTGTCGCGGCTGGATCTGCTGCGCCGGCTTTCCCGCAAATACGGTACGGACGCCGCGGGCCTGGCGGATACGCTGCGGAAAACGGAGGAGGAGCTTGAAAGCCTTTCTTCGCTGGACGAAGATATTTCCGCCGCGGAGGACAGGGAAAAGAAGGCGGACCGGCGTTTCCGGGAGGCGGCGAAACAGCTGGGCGGGCAGCGGACGCTGTTGGCGGAACGATTTGAAAATGCGGTGGAAGCGCAGCTGCGCGACCTGAATATGGCGGGCACGCGCTTCCGGGTTCAGGTGGAGCAGACGCCGCCTTCGCCGCGCGGGCTCCAGAACGCGGTGTTCCTTATCGCGCCCAACCGCGGCGAGAAGCTGCAGCCTCTTTCGAAGACCGCGTCCGGCGGCGAGCTTTCCCGCCTGATGCTGGCCATCAAGGCGGCCAGCGCGGAAAAATCCTATGTGCCCAGCATGGTATTCGACGAAATCGATACCGGGATCTCCGGCCGCGCGGCGCAGACGACCGCGGAAAAAATGGCGGCGATCGCCCGCACGCACCAGGTGCTGTGCGTGACCCATCTGCAGCAGATCGCCGCGATGGCGGACCGGCAGTATCTGGTGGAAAAGGTCCCGCTGGACGGAAGAACGGTCAGCCGCGTGCGGCTGCTCGACGCACAGGCGCGACAGGAGGAAATCGCCCGGATGCTGGGCGGCGAGCGCGAAAGCGCGCGCAAACACGCGGCGGAAATGCTCCGCGGCGCGGAAGAAATCAAAAAACTGTGCAAAGGATGATTTTCTCACGGACATGGAGACAGTATCATCCCCTTCAGTGTTGTTTTTCTGTCTTTCGATCCGGGAAGCCACGTACGCTATCTGATCTTTTTGGCGACATCAACAAATCATTCGTATCAGTTTATTCTGCTATAATATAGACATGATATAACATATATGTTATAATATTTGTGAGGGGAGGGGTTGAATGCACGAAATCATTGTTTACACCGATGCGCGGGGACGCGCTCCGCTGAGGGAATATTTGCATGCCATGAAAACTCATCCCGGAAAGGATGCCAGAATCCGTCTGGAAAAAATGCAGGATTATATCGGACTGTTGGAGAAATACGGCCTGACTCTGCCCAAATCCATATGCAGGCATTTCTCTGATAAAAAGCATTCCTGGCTTTGGGAATTAAGACCAGGAGGCGACCGGGTTCTGTTTTTTTCCCGGGTGGGAGGGGCGTTCGTCCTGCTCCACGCATTTGAAAAGAAAACGCAGAAAACACCTGAAAGTGAGATTAAGAAAGCCGAACGTGAATACAGAGACTGGATGGAAAGGAATGGAAAAAATGAAGAATAAACTCACATGGAACGAATTGGAAAGGGAAGTTTTCACTCCGGAGGAAATCGCCGCCAGCCGCGCACGTGTGCAGATCATCAGTGCCGTCATTGAAGCCAGAAAGGAAAAGGGCTTGTCTCAACAGGAACTGGCAGACCTCACAGGTGTAAAGCAACCCGCCATAGCCCGTCTTGAGAACGGCAATATCAGTCCAAGCGTAGACACACTGAATCGCCTCCTTATTCCCCTTGGCAAAAAGATTGCCGTCGTGGATGAATAGAGGCAGAAGATGGTTTATCACAACACTCGTTCCCTGGCCTGCCGCGCGCCGGCAGGCGCCGTCCCGGCAGGGACGGAACTGGTTCTGCGTCTTCTTGGTGCGCGTGAAGCAGAACGCGCGAGCCTTCGTGTGACCCGCGGCGGCCGGAAGGAAGAAATTCGGATGCGCCGTACGGATCCGGAGATTTTTGAGGCACGGGTAAAAGCGGATGGATCGGGACTGATGCTTTATGATTTTGCTTATGAAACCGCAGACGGCAGTTTCTTTTACGGCGCGCCGGAGGACGGCCTGGGCGGAGAGGGACAGATCGCAAAAAAGCCGCTTCCTTTCCGTATCACCGTTTACGCGCCGGATTACCGGACGCCGGAATACATGCGGCGCGGCATCATGTATCAGATTTTTCCCGACCGCTTCGCGCGTTCTGCCGTTCCCGAAAAAACGGGGGATGACATGTTCGTGCACGAGGACTGGGATTCGCGGCCCATCCTGATGCCGGACGGCGAAACGGACAATACCGCACGGGATTTTTACGGCGGCAGTTTCGAGGGTATCCGGCTAAAGCTGCCCTATCTGAAAAGCCTGGGCGTGACGCTTTTGTACCTGAACCCGATTTTTCAGGCGCGCTCCAATCATCGCTACGATACCGGGGATTACACGAAAACCGATCCGATGCTCGGCACGGAAGCGGAGTTTGAGCGGCTGACGAGGGAAGCCGCATCGTTCGGCATCCGGGTGATCCTGGACGGGGTGTTCAGTCACACCGGGGACGACAGCCTGTACTTCAACCGGTACGGGCGCTATCCTTCCGTGGGCGCGTGCCAGGGAGAGGAATCGCCGTATTACAGCTGGTATACCTTCAAACACTTTCCGGACGAATACGCCTGCTGGTGGGGCATCAAAAACGTGCCCACGGTGAATAAGGCGGACGAAAGCTACCGGGATTTCATTCTGGGCCCGGACGGGATCGCGCGCCTGTGGCTGCGGCGCGGCGCGTCCGGCTGGCGGCTGGACGTGGCGGACGAACTGCCGGTTCCCTTCCTGCGCTCCCTGCGCCGGGCGGTGAAGGCCGAAAAGCGGGACGCGCTGCTGCTGGGCGAGGTATGGGAAGACGCCAGCTGCAAGGAAGCGTACGGGGAGGTGCGCTGCTACTGCGCCGGCGATATGCTGGACAGCGTGATGAATTATCCGCTCCGCGAGGCGCTCATCGCGTTCCTGACCGGGCAGAGCGACGCGTACGCGCTTGCGAGGCTGATCCTGAGTCAGCAGGAGAATTATCCCGTGCCGTTCTATTACAGCCTGATGAACCTGTTGGGCAGCCACGACCGGCCGAGAACCATCAACGTGCTGGCCGGGAAAAGCTTTGAGGATCTGCCTTTCGCGCAGCGCGCGGAAGCACGCCTGACGAAGGAAGAATACGAGCTGGGCAAAAAACGGTATCTGAAAATGCTTTGCGCCGTATGCGCACTGCCCGGTACGCCCTGCCTGTACTACGGGGACGAGGCGGGGCTGTGGGGCGCGTCCGATCCCTGGTGCCGCGGCACCTATCCGTGGGGGCATGAGGACCGGGAACTGCTCGAGGGAGTGCGCGGGATCCTTCGTTTCCGCCGGGACCGTGAGGTGCTGCAGACGGGCTTCCTGAACCTGGTGGTCCGGGACGCGGACCGGCTGCTCATCCTCCGCAGCTTCGAAGGGGGACGGGACGCCTTCGGGGAAGCCCGGGAGGACGAAAGCCTGACGGTGGAGATCGACCGGCGGGAGGGATGAGGACCGTTTCGCGGCGCGCAGGACGCGCAGGGAGCAGGGAATAGGCAAGAGGGCCGCGCTGAAGCGCGGAGAGAAGAGAGAAAAGAGAAGAGAGAAGAGATTTCAGCTTGTTCCAATAGACGCGCTGCGGCGCACAGAGAAGAAGGAACAGAACCGCGCTGAAGCGCGGAGTGTGCAAGAGGGATCAGGGAAGAGGCAATAGGCTCCTGCGCCAATTACTGAAAACTGAAGATTGAATAATGAAGAATACAAAAATGGTTCAATACCGTTATCAAACAAACTTCATATTATTCATTTTTCAGTATTCAGTATTCAGTCTTCAGTATTCTTTTCTTAAGGGAACGGGCAATCCTGCGTTGTTCATGAAACAAGCGGGGAATGAACTGCGGTTTTATCGCAGCTGCCAGCCTCGGGTGTCATCCTGAGCCTGCGGGCAGCGGAGCGCCCGCAGCAGCGAAGGATCTTTTGTTGCGGGGGCGTTCTTTTGTACTGAGGGTTCCGGCATGGCAGGCGGCCGAACATGAAGGTCTTGCAGGAAAGAGCGGAACGCAAAGAGATACGGAGAGATATTGCGCTTCGCGCAGTGATATTGCCTCCGGCAGTGATATTCCGCTGACGTGGAGTGATATATCCGCTTCGCGGATGTGATATATGCCTTCGGCATGTGTTCAGAACGGGAGAAATCGGGCGCACTGAAGCGCGCAATGAGATACGCTTCGCGTATGATATCCCCTTCGGGGATGATATACGGCAAAGCCGTATGATATACGCCTGACGGCGTATGATCAGAACGAGTGTAACCTTGTCTGATCATGAAGGCACTGCAGGAAAGAGCGGAACGCTGCATGTTGCTTATAGATCCTTCCGAGCGGCGCGCGCTTCGCCTTCGCGCCGGCGTCAGGATGACCTCTTTGAGTTTCGGGACGGAAGAATGCTTGTTGAAGAAACATAGATCAATCGTTCTAAGCACTCTTCTCTTTTCACTTTTCTCTCTTCTCTTTTCACTGGAGCAGACTGGGCGGACACAAGGAACGCAGAGCGCTGATTATAGATCCTTCGGCATCCGTATGGCCTCAGGATGACAGCATAGAGGACTTAACCATCATACTATTGCCTGTTGCCCGGCGAGCGCAGCGAGCGGATTGCCTGCTGCCTTCCCGGAGCGAAGCGACACGACCTCATCCGGCGCTGACGTGCCGCCTCTTGCTTCGCTGCGGTCAAGTTCGCAATGGTCGCCTCACAGCGCGCCGGTGCGCTTGCGATGCTTCCTTGCTCACTGCGCTGCCGCCTGCCTTGCCTTCCCCTATGGGGAAGGTGGATCGCGAAGCGAGACGGATGAGGTCACGGCCACCGGCCGCGGCAGGCTCTGCCCTCCGGTCTCCGTCCCTCGACCGCAGTTCAAGATGGATGCCATTTCGCTTCGCTTATGCCATCCTATCTTTCACTGGGCTTCCGGTTCATTTTCGCCTTCGGCGAATGCCCCACCGGGGCACCATTCACCTTCGCCCCCCATAGGGGAAGGCTAACGCGCTGCGGCTCGGGATGAAAGAGATCAAAACGAATTAAATCTTTTCACTTTTCACTCTTCACTTTTCACTGAACCGACTGAAAGGAGGTTCACCTGTGGCCAGATTGGATGATATCGATATTGACATCCGCAACGCGGTGCTGCGCGCGAACGCGACGGACCGGGAGGAGATCGCGCGGATCCTGCGTTATCTGTACCGGCTGAGCGAAAAGCTGAAGTGGTGGCAGACGAAGCTCGACCGCGGGAACCTGACGGAGGAGGAGCGGAAGGTATACGAGGGGCTGATCACCGGGGAGGAGGAGATCCGGCAGGAGCTTGCCGGCAAGGTGGACAGCGATCAGATGGCGGACGCGACGCACAACGGGCTGCTGAGCGTGCTCGACTGGCCGAAGCTGCAGTTTAACATGATTCCGAAGTATACGGACATGGATTATTACGCCTTCAATAT
>CADBNX010000109.1 GCA_902796115.1 uncultured Eubacteriales bacterium | reverse complement strand
GAGGCGGAAGCCCAGTGAGAGATAGGTGTGTGCGAACGAAGTGAAGCAGACACCATCTCGAACTGCGCCCGAAGGATGGAGGGTACGAAGTACCCTCCCGCATTTATTCGAACGGCTCATGCTTCCCGTAGCTCATCGGCGGAACGCCGACGGAAGCCGCCCAGCGGGCAGCGTTGCGCAGCACCCTGCGGATGTTCTCGTCATGATAGGTGGGGAAGGTTTCGTGCCCCGGCTGGAAATAGAAAATTTTCCCGTTCCCGTAGTGGAAGCAGTCGCCGCAGCGCAGCACCGCGCCGCCGGAGAACCAGGCGATGAACACCACCTCGTCCGGGGTGGGAATGTCGAATTTTTCGCAGTAGGTTTCCTCGCAGGGCAGCGTAAAGCTTTCCGGCAGGCCCTTCGCGATCGGATGTCCGGGCAGGATGGTGAAGATCCTTTCCTTATCGCCCTTCTCCCACCACTTGGAGCGGCAGCCCGTGCCCATCAGGCGGCGGAACAGCTTCGAATAATGCCCGGAGTGCAGCACCACAAGGCCCATGCCTTCCCGCACGCGCATCGCGATGCGCTCGATCAGGGCGTCCTCCACCTTGTCGTGCGCCGCGTGCCCCCACCAGAAGAGCACGTCGGTCGCGTTCAGCTTTTCATCCGGCAGGCCCTGCTCCGGCTCATCCAGCGTGGCCGTCGAAACCTCGAGTTCGGGGTCCTCGCGCAGCGCCGCCGCGATGGCGCCGTGCAGCCCGTCGGGGTACACCGCGCGCACCCGTTCGTCCGTTTTTTCATGCACGTTCTCGTTCCATACCGTAACCCGTATCATTGCATATCTCCTTCCCGGATCAGCCCTTCAGGGATCCGATCATCGCGCCTTTCACAAAGTATTTCTGCACAAAGGGGTAGATGCTCAGCAGCGGCGCGGAGGCGATGAAGATCATCGCGTATTTCATGGTAAAGGCAAGGTAGGCACGGCGCGTCAGCGCGATCACCATATCCTCGTCCAGCGAGTTCGGATCCACGGCCGTCAGCATGGTTTCGTTCTGCAGCAGGATGGAGCGCAGCACGATCTGCAGCGGCTGGAAGGTCTGCTTGCTCACATAGATCAGCGCGGTAAAATAGCCGTTCCAGTGTCCGACGCCGTAATAGAGCGCCATGACCGCGATGATGGGCTTGGCCAGCGGCAGCGCGATGGAGAAGAACGCCCTGTAATCGCTCGCGCCGTCGATGAACGCGGATTCGTACAGATCGTTGGGGATCGAGTTCTGGAAGAACACCCGCGTAATCACCAGGTTATACACGGAGATGCCGTTGAGGACGATCAGCGTCCAGAACTGGTTCAGCAGGCCGTAGCTTTTCACCATCAGGTACGTCGGGATCAGGCCGCCGGAAAAATACATCGTGATCAGGAAATAGATGTTCACCGCCTGCCGGCCGGGCAGCTCCCGCTTGCTCAGGAAATAGCCCGCCGGAATGGTCAGGCACAGGTTGAACAGCGTGCCCAGCACCATATAGATCAGCGAATTGCGGTAGCCCGTCCAGATGCGCACCTCGTTGAACGCCATGTTGTAGCTTTCCCAGGTGAACCCCTTCGGCGACAGGATGACGTTTCCGTTGATGACCTCCGTCGGCTCCGATACGGACGCGATGATCGTAAAATACAGGGGATAGAGGATCAGGATCATGATCAGGACCAGCAGCGTGATATTGACCGCGTCAAACACCCTGCCGTCCCGGATCCGGTTCGTCGTTTTTTCGTTCCGCGCGGAAAAAGTTTTATCCATCGTACGTCCCTTCTTTCGCAGCGCCCTACCAGAGGGAAATCTCGGTCAGTTTCCGGGCGATCGTGTTGACGCACGCCAGCAGCACCACATTGACCACCGTGTTGAACAGGCCGACCGCGGCCGCCTGGGAGAACTGCCCGCCCAGCAGGCCCAGCTCGTACACATAGGTGGCGATGATGCGGCTGGTTTCCATGTTCAGCGAGTTCTGCAGCAGGTAGATTTTTTCAAAGCCGAGGCTCATCAGGCTGCCGAAACGCATGATCAGCAGTATCACGATGGTCGGAAGGATGCAGGGAATGTTCACGTGCCAGATGACCTTGAACCGGCCCGCGCCGTCCAGCTTCGCCGCCTCGATCAGTTCCGGGGAAACGCCGGCCAGCGCCGCGATATAGATGATGGAACTCCATCCCAGCTCCTGCCATATGCCGCTCCACACCACAATGGAGGGAAACGCGGAGGGCATGGTCAGGAAATCCTTCGGCGTGCCGCCGAGGACCCGGATGATGGAATTGAATACGCCGCTGCTCTCGCTCAAAAACAGGGTGAGCATGGAGCAGAGCACCACCGTGGAGATAAAATGCGGCGCGTAGGAAACCGTCTGCACGGTTTTTTTGAAACGGGTGTTCCGAACCTCGTTGAGCATCAGCGCGAAAACGATCGGGATCGGGAACGTGGCCAGCGAATACACCGTAATGGTCAGCGTATTGCGGATCAGCGTCCAGAAGATGGGAAGGCTCCAGAATTTTTCGAAATACTTCAGGCCCACCCACGGGCTGCCCAGGACGCCTTTGCTGGTGCTGAATTTCCGGAACGCGATCTGCACGCCGTACATGGGCATATAGTTGAACAGGAATACGTAAACGATCGCGGGAAGCACCAGCGTATACACCTGCCAGCGCGTCAGCATCACGGAAAGCCGGCTCTTTTTTCCGATATGCGGGTTTTTCTTCTCCATCCGGATCTTTCCACTCCTTCCTTTTCTGCGGTCCCGTGTTTCTCCTGTATATGATACCGGAAAAACGCCGCGTCCGCAAGGAAAAAAACGGCAGACGTTGGTAATTTTCGGCTCCGCGGCACGGTTCGGGCCGGTTTTCGCGTGCAGCGGGGTGAAAAACACCAGTGTTGTCCGTTTTTTTCTATTGCCAACCGCCCCGCCGCTGTCTACAATACGGGTATCCAAATATGAAAGGAGACCGATCCATGAAACGCATTCTTTCCGTTCTTCTCGCGTCCGTGATGCTGCTTTCCCTGATGGGAGCGGCCCTGGCGGACAAGGACTACACCGTCTGGGAGCCCGCGTGGGACCTCAGCAAGGTGGAAACCATGAGCTACAAGTACTATGAGCCGAACTGGCCCATCGCGAACGGAGACATTACCCTGACCGTGGCAAACTCCGTGGATTCCTCCGTTTACCGTGACCAGGACGACACCTGGTTCTGGCCCTGGGCCGAACAGGCCAGCGGCCTGGAATTCGAGGTGCGCCCGATCACCGGCGAAGCGCTCAACGAGCAGAAAAACCTGATGTTCGCGGGCGACGACCTGCCGGACGTGCTGATCGGCATGCAGCTTTCCACCGGCGAACTGATGCGCTACGGCGTGCAGGAAGGGCAGCTGCTGGACCTCACCCCCTATATCAATGAAGAAACCATGCCGTGGCTGACCAAGTGGTTCGAGAGCTATCCCATCATGAAAGCGCTCTCCACCGCGCCGGACGGCAAGATCTATACGCTTCCCTACGTGAAGGTCAATTCCGACTACTACGGCAGCCAGCTGACCCAGAAATACAACATGGAATGGCTGAAGGAAGTCTATCCGGACCTGCCGGATCTGCCCACCACGGAAGAGGAGTACTACGCCTGGGCGGAAGCCACCAAAGACGTGCTGCCGCACACGCTGGACGAATTCACCGCGCTGATGTACAAGTTCAAGGAGCTGCATCCGGACAGCACCCCGTACGGCGGCGTGCAGAAGAGCAATGACATGCTGCACTGGCTGCTGAACGCGTTCGGCTACCTGCAGAGCAATATGTACGGCTGGAAGGTGACGCTGCGCAACGGCGAAGTGGTGATCCCGGCCATCGACGACACCTTCTTTGAGTACCTGAAGCTCGTCCATCAGTACTACGAGGACGGCATCATCGCCAAGGATTACTTCACCGCGGACGCGCTGGTCGCCACCGCGCAGGTGACGGACAACAAGATCGCGGTAGGCTCCGGCCTGAGCTATTCCAACCTGCCGCTGCCCGAGGACTATCACAAGTTCGACGCGCTCTACCCGCTGACCAGCCAGTGGAGCGAAACCGCGCAGGTGCAGGAATCCAACGGCTACGGCGTAGGCGGCTGCGTGCTGAGCGCCAAATGCGCGAACCCCGAAGCGGCACTCAAATTCCTCGATTTCTTCTACAGCGACCTGGGCATCTACTATCTGTGGGAGATGGCTATCTACGGCTCCGAAGACACCATGGGCAAGATGATCGGCTTCTACTATGAGGACGGCGCGAAGCGCTTCCCGGACGTGCTCAACGGCACCTTTGAAAACTCCCTGGCGTTCGTGCGCGGCATCGGCATCGGCCAGGCCGGCGCGTTCGGCAACCGCAGCCACTCCATCGAGCATCCGGACAAATACACCACGATGATGGAAACCCTGCAGCATGTGGAAGGCGTGCCGGACGACCAGATCAACCGCAAGGCGCTGGCCTATGACCACGGCGACAACTACGCCCGTATCTGCAGCCGCGAGCGCGTGCTGCCCTATGTGGTCGACGCGTATCCCTACATCGTGTACTACAGCGAGGAAGAGCAGGAGACCATCGACGAGATCACGCTGATGCTCAACGACTACGTCGAGTCCTCCGTGGCCAAGTTCATCACCGGCGCCACCGAACTGACCGAAGAAAACTTCAAGGCGTTCGTGGACGAGTGCAAGGTGTACGGCGCGGAAGAGCTGCTGGAAATCTACAAGGAAGGCTACGCCAATTACCTGGCGTCCCTCGAATGATCCCGGGGCGTGAAAACGCCTGATCCGGACGGGGCTGCCGCAGTTCAGCATGTGCGGCAGCCCCGCTTTTTCTGACAGACCGGATCGAAGCTGGAAGAGGGAGGCATCTCCCTTCCGAAGGGCTGCGCGGCAGCCATTGTTTTTATGACCGCCATCGGATCGGTACGGACAGAAAGAGAAAAGAAACCGTTCCCGGAATCTTCTTTCTTCCCGCACAAAACCGTCCCGCTTCATGACAGAAGCATGGAGAGAAGTTACGATGTGACTTCTCTGCCGCTCCGTTGACAAAACCGCACTCCCTGTGTATCATTTTATTAATAAACTGCGAGCCATGCAATGAGGAGGCTGCTGATTTGGAGATGAAACCATGACCGGACACCCATCCCGCGGCAGCGTGCTCAAAAAATACCTGTTCACCTACGTCGGCATCGCGATCGCGGTCTGCGCGGCGCTGGGGCTACTTCTGATCGGTGCCTCCTCCGCCGGTCTGAGGCAGCAGGAAGAGGATTCGATCCGCGACCGCCTGATGTCCGCGGCCGAGGATTTTTCCTACCAGCTTGACCTGATGCGGGATCTTTCGGTATCCCTGAAGACGACGGTGAATTACCAGCCCCATGTGCTGCGGGTCAACCCCTATTATGACATGGAGCTGCTGAAGGATTTCAGGAAATATACCGGGCTGTCTCCTGTCGTGAAGGATTACTACCTGTGGTATGAGGATACGGACAGCGTATTCACAGCCGTTTCAAAGCTGCCGTTTTCTCTTTTCGCCCAGATGCTCGGCACCGCGGAAGGACCGCTGCGGGAAAAGCTGTCTTACGGTGTCACGGAAATCGGAACGGAGAACGGCAATGCTGCCGTCTGTGTATTTCCGATCCGCTTCACCAGCTATTCCAGGAACAGTACGGCCCGGCTGATCTTCATCCTGGACAGGGACGCTCTGCGCGACCGCTACAGCGGGCTGTTCCGGCTGGATACGCTGTCGCTCAACGCGAACGGCGTCATGCTGATCGGCGAAGAAGAGCATGAAAGCCTCCGCGTGCCCATGCGCACGAACGGGGTGGAACTGGTGTTCTCCTCCAAAGGCGTTTTGTCCGCCAGCCGCTTTCCCCGCCGGATGCTGGTGATCGTTTTCGCAATGGCGCTCCTGTTTTCCGTTCTGTCTGCGGTTATGGCCTACCGGAGCTATCTGCCGATCCGGAATCTGGCGGCGCGCTTTGAAAAGCCGGATTCCGATACGGAAGACGAACTGGCCCTGATCAATCACGCGATCGACCGTGTGCTGCAGCAGAGACAGGCTTCCGTAACCGCACTGACGGAAAGCCTTGAAAAGCTGACCTCCATGCGCCGGATGCTGCGGCAGCAGCTGCTGCTGCTCATTATCAGCGGTGATTACAATCCCGCGCTGATGCCGCGCCTCGCGGAAGAGGGAATCGACCTGAGTGAGGGCAAATTCGTGATGGCGCATATGAAACCCTGCTCCGTTCCGGAGGATGTTCTGACACACCGGGCGGAACGGCTGTCCGACGCGGACGCGGCTTACCTGATGACCCGGCTTCCGGGCGAGCGCGGATGGGCCCTGCTGATCCGCGCGAAAGACGCCCAGGCGCTGGAGACCGCCTGCGATATCGCGGCGGACGACCTGGCGCTGTTCGTTCCGGACGCACAGCTGCACTTTGGCCCGGTATGCGATACGCCGCAGAAGCTGGCCTATTCCCTGGCCGTCGCGGAGGGTGGGCAGGAGGACGGGGACGCGCAGGACCACGCCGGCGAGGAACTGAGCCGTCTGCTGCGCCTGATCGCATCGGGTGAGGAGAAGGAAGCGCTGCAGACGCTGGACACGCTGCTTCAAAAAATGCAGAAGGATTACCCGTCGGAACTGTTCCGGCGCTACCGGATGACGGAGATGCTCTACCATCTGGTGCAGGCTGCCCGGGAAGCCGGGTACGAGGTGCCGGACGCCTGGGTGCGAAGCACCGTTTCCATCGCGGACTGGCAGCGGTTTCATGAATCGGTCGGGGAACTGGTATCCCTCTCCTGCCG
>CADBNX010000108.1 GCA_902796115.1 uncultured Eubacteriales bacterium | reverse complement strand
GTTTTCCAGGAGCAGACCGCACCTTTTCCGTCGGCCTGCTTCCGGGCGGTAAATTTGCTCCATGAAACCTGTTCCCGGCTCAGGGGCTCTGAAAAATAATACCGGAAGGTATAGGCACGGCCTGCCGGGATCTCTTTCCGGATCAGGAAGACCGGATCCTGTTTATGAATA
Organism: uncultured Eubacteriales bacterium; assembly: GCA_902796115.1. Lineage (GTDB taxonomy): Bacteria > Bacillota > Clostridia > Christensenellales > Aristaeellaceae > RUG756. The sequence goes on along the minus strand of CADBNX010000108.1, from coordinate 4,737 downwards.
AAAGCCAGCGTGCCGATCCGGAAAGCGCCGGGATACTCATTGTCGCATCTTACCGTTCCGCAGCCGATATCCAGCGTCTGCCGGGCATGAAGGGGTTCCTGCCAGCGCCCGTCGATCTCCTCCTCAAAATGTCCCAGCGGGATCAGATCCCGTTCCACGGTATTGCGCCGCACCCCGGCGCGGTACATGCAGGACGGCATCTGTTTGAAACCCGTGAAGCCGGAATAGGTTGAATAACGGAACCCCTGCTGCTGATCCCCGTGATAGTCAAGCAGCGTGCAGAGCGAGCCGTTTGCGATCATGGCCGGGCAGTAGGTGAGGCCGTGATCGGCTCCGGAGTCCCATACATGCGGTTTTTTCATATGCTGCCTTTCTTACTGTTCCGCCCGGGCGCTGCGTCCCGTCCTGCTTCTGTACTGGGAGGGCGTGCAGCCCATCTGCTGTCTGAACAGCTTCACAAAATACTGCTTGTCCGCGTATCCGATCCGCTCGCTGATCTCCGCGGTGGATACGCCCTCTTCCGCAAGCGCCGCGGCTTTTTCCAGCCGAAGACGGGTCAGCAGTTCCTTGAAGGTCGTGCCTGTTTCCACCCGGATCAGCCGGGTCAGATGCCGTGTTGAAATGCCGAACTCCGCCGCGATGGAATCCAGGGAGATGCTGTTTTCATAGGCGTGCTGCCGGATGTAGGCCACGATGCCCCGCTCGTCGCGGAAGGAATCGTCGTTCGTTTCGTTGCCGGCACAGATCGCGTCCGCAAGCGCCTGCATCGACGCGTGCAGTTCCCCGGGGTCGCCGGCCATCACGCTTTCCGGCAGCAGCACATTCCCTATGTCGCAGTGCAATTCCCTTGCCAGGGTCTGCAGATGACCGAACAGCTCCGCGACGCAGGTGCGGTAGATCAGATTGGACTGTATGTTGCTGTTCAGGTTCTGGAAGATGTTTTTCAGGCAGGTTTCCGCCTCTTCGCGCTCTCCGTTGCGCAGGTATTCCAGCAGCTGATCGGTATAATGCCGGTTCTTCTTCAGGCTGTCCTCATGAACGGTGTTCTGCGCGTACAGCAGGGACTGAGCCAGCTCCTGCAGACGAACACAGATCGTTCCGGAATAGATCGGGATCGCAATGCCCTGTTCCATCAGGCGGCGCTCCAGTTCATCCTCCAGGTCGTCAAAATACATGCGGTCCCCCGCACAGGCGATGATGCACCATCCGTGCTGATCCGGCAGGCGGACCGTGTACAGCACAACCAGCCCGGTACGGTAGTTTTCGATGCAGTCGCGCAGCGCTTCGTCCGCGGTTTCCGCGTCCCACGGCAGGTAGAACGTCTTATAACAGGCGTAGCGCAGATCAAGTCCCATTGCCGGGGCGTCCTCCAGCATTTCGCCGCTTTCCCCCTCCAGCAGCCGCAGCAGGATCATGCGGCGCAGCTCGTCGGTCAGCCGCGCGCCGGCTTCCGCGTTTTCCACCAGCCGGCTCATCGCGTCCTGCTTATCCGTGCGCAGGGCTTCGATATGGCGCTCCAGCGTGACGATTTCGTTCCGGCTGTCTTCCACCGGAATGCCGCTTTTCTGCGCGAGCTGATAAATCGGCCGGTAAATGCTGACCGCGATCACAACCGAAAGGATCGCGGAAAGCAGCACCATCGCGAGGATCGCCACCCCGAAGGCCGCCCGGAACCAGGACCATTCCGTCTCCATCTCGGAAGGAATCGCTTTCACGGACAGGGTAAGCGTTCCCGCCGCCGTCTCCGCCGAGCAGACCACTCTTTTTTCCGCGGTATCCCCCGCGAGGATCACGACCCCGTCCCATTGCATCTCGAGCGTGCGGTCCAGATGGTAAAGCCGCGCGAAACGCTCCCGGAGAGCGCTCTGCGCGGTCACCACCGTCAGATACGCCTGCGCGCTGTGATTCGTATAGGGAAAACGGATGGGAAAAAACAGATACAGGTTTTCCCCGTCCGCGTACAGCTTCGTTTCTTCCTCTTCGGCTTCCCGCACCATGGAGGCCATGACGGCGCCGTGAGGCATTTTTTCGCTGAAAAGTTTCCAGGTATAGGTAAATTCCGGTGTAAAAACGATCTGCTCCGAGGGATAGTACAGATAATAATCGGAAATCAGCGGATGCCAGGTGCGGAACATGCCGAACCTTTCCAGCAGCAGCACGCGGTTGTACGCATCCCGCACCAAAAAGGGCCGGTAATACATCTCCACCTTCACATGATTGGCCATGTCCGTCAGCGTTTCCAGATAATCGGAAAAATCCTGCGCCGCGCCTTCCAGCTCCTGCTCTGCCGCCGTTTCCGCCTCCCGGTTCAGGTAATGGGCCGAAAGCAGATACAGCAGTCCGCTCAGCAGCAGACAGGTAAGCAGGGAGAGCCCGAGCGCCTTCAGGGCATACTGTTTCAGCAGGCTGGATTTTTTCATTTCCCGCTCTTGTCATCCTCCGCGTCTTTTTCGCGCACCGCATCCCAGTCGATCTGCCAGCGCGGACGGCGGCGGAATTTGGTATCGAACTTGTTTTCCAGCACGCCGCGCGCTTCCAGCGACATCATGCACGCACGCATGCAGCCCAGGCCACCGCAGATGGCCTGTCCGGTCACATACTGATTGTCCGGTTTGTGATAGAACGGAGAAATGGACGATGGTTTGAATTTTCCGTACCTTGGGCTGTTATCGTCGTAGTAATCCCCGAATTCCCCTTCCCGGCATTCCTCCGCGCCGACAAAGGCCCTGTTGCAGCCGGGCTCGTCCAGTTCGCCCCATTCCACGTCGTATCCGGCCAGTCTTACCTTCACGGTTTTTGTCATCGAAATCGAATGTCCCGGACACGCCCGCGCGCAGGCCATGCACTTATTGCAGATGGTACCCGGTTTGATGATCGGGTCCGGTTCCAGTTCCAAATCCGTCATCATGGCCGCCAGGCGGATGCGCGGACCGAATTTCGGGCTTAAAAAGACTTTACTGTATCCGATTTCGCCGAGACCCGCCAGGAAACCCGCGATGCGGATGCTGAAATACACATCCGGCCTGGGCATACCTGGAGCAACGGGCACCGAATACCCCGTCTCGTTGTTTTTCCAGCTTTTCCCGTCGTTGGTATTGATCGCGCCGTAATAGATATGGTATCCGATGGGCATCGCCTCATAGCCCTCGTCCTCGATCACGCGGGCCACCTGGCGCGCGGTCCACGGAATGACGTTCTGATTGATGTAGCCGTAGCACATGGTGGAGTAACTGCCGAAAAAAGTGCCCTCTTCCACTCCGCGCAGCGCGCCGCGGAAAATACGGTAGCCGAATATCACCATGGATTTAGCCCGGGGCATCCACAGCCTCGGATCCATCTGCGGAGGCGCGCCTTCAAAGCGGTCCATCGAGGCGATACCGACTACGTCCGCTCCGTAGGCAAGGCCGATCTCCTTGATTTTTTTGCTGTCCAGCATGACCTTTCCCTCCGTCACTCATCGATATCGTTGATGTTGCGCTTCACCTGTTCCTGTCCGTTCGGAGGCACCGTATCGTTCACCAGCCTGCCGCTCTCATAGCCTTCCCAGTCCACTTCCCAGGCGGGATGGCGGCGGAACGGCGCATCAAAAAGGTTCGTGATCCGCTTGTTTTCTTCCAGCTCGATCATGCACGCGCGGATACAGCCGCGGCCCGCGCAGATGATGCCGTTTCCGAACGGCGGAACCGGCCCCGGTTTTTTATAAAAGGGCGAGTACTTGGAGGGCTTATAGCTTCCGTCCTCGGTGAATTCGGAACCGGTGCAGGCCACCGCGCACTTTTCCGGGTCGTATTTTCCGATTTCAAACGTATAGCCGCCCAGCGTCAGGGTATCGGTCTCCGTCGCGGAAATGCATCCGCCTGGGCACTCCTCACAGCATTTTTTACAGCGGCTGCACAGCATGCCGGGCGCGATGACGGGGCTTGCCGGCAGTTCCAGTTCCGTCAGGACGCAGCCGAAGATCAGCCTGGGACCGTACTTCGGGTGAAGCAGCTGCCCGCTGTATCCGATCTCCCCGAGGCCTGCCAGATACGCCGCGTACGTCATATTGAACCGCACGTCCGGTGCAGGCAGTCCTTCCCTTACCGGTACGGAATGCCTTTTTTTCAGCGTTCCGTCGTCATTGATCGCGGCCCAGGCGAAATGATCGCCGATCGGCATCGCTTCCTTGCCCATATCCTCGATCAGGCAGCACACTGCGCGCGCGGTCAGCGGAACGATGTCCTTTTTCACATAACCGATGCCCATGGCCGGATAATGGCTCAGGAAGGTGCCTTCCTCCGCACCGCGGAAGGATCCGCGCATGGTCCGGTGTCCCAGCACGATCATGGATTTCGCTTCCGGCATGATATACCGGGGGTTCTGCTGCATCGGAAACGAGTCGAACCGGTCCATGGACGCAACGCCGACGACGTCCGCGCCTGTTTTCAGCGCAACTTCCGTAATTTTCTCAAGCAATTCCATGGTTTTGTTTCAACCTCCTTTGATATACATCAGGGGGAAGCCTGCCTGCCTGCATTATACCTCTTTTCCCGGCATTCTGCAAACTCTCTCCCATTCTTCCCGGCACACGCCGCACCTCTCGCATTCTCCGCCGCAGCGCAGCGCCTTTTCAAACCAGTCCGGGCTGAACGCGCGGTTGTCCACCACGCGCGGCGCGATCACCGAAGCAAAGCCCGGCTCAAGCAGATCCAGCAGGTTCCCCGTGAATTTCCGTTGCGCGTACGCTTCCAGCACCAT
>CADBNX010000107.1 GCA_902796115.1 uncultured Eubacteriales bacterium | reverse complement strand
TATGTGGATATCATCCAGCCCGATCTTTCCCACGCCGGCGGCATCAGCGAGTGCAGAAAAATCGCCGCCATGCCGGAAGCCTTCGACGTGGCCGTCGCGCCGCACTGCCCGCTCGGGCCCATCGCGCTCGCCTCCTGCGTGCAGGTGGATATGTGCACCCCGAACGTTTTTATTCAGGAGCAGAGTCTGGGCATCCACTACAATCAGACCGGCGAACTGCTCGACTGCCTGGCCGACACATCCCCCTTCCGGTATCATGACGGATACATCGCACCGCCCACGGCTCCGGGTCTCGGCGTCTCCATCGACGAGGAGAAGGTGGCGCAGAAAAACGCCGTCGGCCACGACTGGAAGAACCCGCTCTGGCGCAACTGGGACGGCACCGTTGCGGAGTGGTGAGCGACGGGTAAAGAGGGGGCGGCACATCTCCCCCATGAAGACGTATCCCCCGTCGGCTGCGCCTTCCTCCTGTACAAATCCGATCTTTTATGAAAAGCGGGACTGCCGCGCATGCTGAGCCGCGGCAGGCCCGCTTTCGTTTTTCGTTGCGCCGAAAAGAACGGTATCCGGTTTGCGCTCCTCAATCGCACAGATACGCGATTCCGTGATCGATGGCAAACCGGCAGGCCGCGCTTCCCTCCGTGCATACGATCACCAGGAACTCATCCCCTTCAAACGCGTCTGAAGCGATGCTCTTACACGCATCCGGAATATACACAAACCGCAGCTTTCCGCAGCCGGCAAAGGCTCTTGCGCCGATGGAAACGACCTTTTCTCCGAGGCGCACATGCGAGAAGGATCCGTTTTCAAACGCAGCTTCCCCGATGGCTGTCAGTTCCGCCGGCAGCCTCAGTTCCTGATACCCGCATTCGAATATGACATCCGCATTTTCAAGCTTCTCATTGTCTGACCCCTGAGCGAGCAGCGCTTCCCACTCCTCCCGCGTGCCCTCAAAATCCACACGTGCCAGCGGGCATCCCATAAAGATATCATCGGAAAGATACCCGATGCCTGACGGCAGGATCGCAAAGGTCAGCTTCTCGCAGTCACGGAAGGCGGCGTAGCGGATCTCTTTGACCCCCTGCGGGATCTTCACATACTTCAGTCCCGTGTTTTCAAACGCGTAATGAGCGATCTTCTCCAGGGAGTCCGGCAATTGAACCTGTTCCAGGGCCGCGCAGCCGCTGAAGGCTCCCGAAGTGATCTCCTTCACGCCTTCCGGCACCGCGTAGGATTTTTCCGTGCGGTTGGCGGAATAGTACAGCAGCTGCTCCCCGTTCTTTGTGAACAGGATCCCGTCCTCGCTTCTGTATGCCTCGTTTTCTTCGCTCACACGGATCTCCCGGAGCGCCGTGCAATCGAGAAACGCTTCATCTTCGATCTCCGTCACCCCGGCCGGGATCGTGACCGTCTCCAGCGCGTCGCTTTCAAAGAACGCATTGGATTTGATTTTGACGAGAGACCGGGGCAGCTCCACATTCACGAGCGCGTGCAGTCTGCCCAGGCAATTCGAACCGATGGCGGTGACTCCTTCCTTCACACGCACGGTCGTAATCTGATCCGCCACGCTTCTCCACGGGTAATCGATGTATTCCGACTCATCGATCACCTCGCCGTTGCCGTTGGTGGTGCGTGAAGACCATGCCTTGTAGTCTTCCGTTTCTCCCCTGCCGGAAATGATCAGCACGCCGTCCTTGTAGCTCCAGTAAATGATGTCCGGCAGCGGCATATCCGTACTGCTCCAGTGGAATACGGCCGACGTCAGGGGCTCGTTATACTGCTCCTTGTACACTTTGGCCCATTGTTCCTCGGTCCCCGCGTACCACACACCCGTCACTCCCGTGCCGTTAAATGCCCCGTAAACCACCCTCGACAGGGACCGCGGCAGGCAGACGCTGCGCATGGAGGGAATATCCGCAAAGGCCATATTGCCGATCGTGGTCACGCCCTCCTCCACCCGTACGCAGGCGATGCGTTCGGACAAACTGCACCACGGGTAGGTATAAGATTTGACGGATCTCCGATTCCCGGCAGCGTCGTACTGATATTCCGTCTTCTGCATATAATCATCCATGGCTCCGGAACCGGAGATCCACAGCACCCCGTCCCGATCCAGGAGCCAGGTGAGGTTTGCGCCGCAGGTACCGCTCACCGGACTTTCCTGCGCGCATTCCGCCAGCGTCAGGCTGCTTCCGTCCCCGAAATGGATTTCGGCATATTCACAGCCTTCCCCGCACGATTCGATTGCAAGATCGTTCTTTCCGCCGGCATAATAAAGATCCGTCAGGGAGACACAATCATCAAACGCTTTTTCCCGGATCAGCTTCACACTCGCCGGCAGATTGAGCACCGTAAGGTCGGTGCATTCGTTAAACGCGTAGCTTCCGATCGTCTTCAGATTACCGGAGAATGTGATGTTCCGCAGTTTCCCGCAGCCTGAAAACGCAAAGCTTTTGATCTCGGTCACACTGTCCGGCATGATGACGTCCGTCAGGGCTGCACAGTCCACAAACGCATCATAGCCGATCACCGTGACGCCATCCGGGATCTCGGCCGTCTCAATTCCCGGGGGAACGATCACAAGCTCGTTCGTGTCCCTGCGCACGACGATCCCCTTGACGGAGGCAAAAACCGGATTGTCTTCCGCCGTCTGAATTGCCTTGAGCGCGCTGCAGTCCGCGAAATCATACTTTCCGATTTGGCTCAGGCTGGCGGGAAGACGAATGGAGGTCAGACAGGTACACCCACTGAATACATAGTCTCCCATGACGGTTACGCCTTCCGCGATCTTCACTTTGATCAATCCCTCGCAGCCTCCGAACGCCGAGGCTTTCAGCTCCCGCAGCGACGCGGGCAGGGAGACGGAAGTGAGGCCGGTACAGCACGAAAATGCGTCGTATCCGATTTCCGTCAGTGTATCGGGAAATGTGACTTCGGTCAGGCCGGAACAGAACGTGAACAGAGAATCACTGATTTTTGTCATCGTATCGGGAATCGTGACTGCCGTCAGCCCCGAACAGCCTGAAAACGCGCTTTCCCCGATCTCCGTCAGCGTTTCGGGAATGATGATTCCGGTAAGTCCTTTACAGTCCATAAACGCACCCTCGCCGATTCTTGTCAATGAATCGGGAAATGTGACTTCGGTCAG
>CADBNX010000106.1 GCA_902796115.1 uncultured Eubacteriales bacterium | reverse complement strand
GTTACGGTAACCTGTTCCGGATTGTCAACCAACGATTTAGCCAGAAAGAGCAGTAATTCTTTCATGCATGCCCCTTTCCGGTGTCAATCAGGCATCCAAAGCCCCGGATTTTTTCAGCAAAATCCGGACCGTATCCGTAGGCTGCGCGCCGTTTTTCATCCAGGCAATTGCTTTTTCATTGTCGATCTTGATTTCGGCCGGCTGCTTCATCGGATCGTAATAACCGATTTCCTCAATAAAGCGGCCGTCTCTCGGGCTGTTCACATCGGCGACGACGACACGGTAGAAGGGCTTTTTCTTCATACCCATTCTCTTCAGACGAATCTTAACCATTTTTTTCCTCCTGATTATTGAGATAATTTATATGGAAAATCATTCAGAATGATTTTTCCTTTAGTGGAAATTCATGTGTTTCATCTGACGAAACACAGCCTTTTTGTTTCCCATCATCTGCTTCATCATTGTTTTCATCTGGTCAAACTGACGCATGAGTGCGTTGATATCCTGCACCGTGACTCCGGCACCCGCGGCAATACGTTTTCTGCGTGAAGCGTTCAGGATTTCAGGATGTCTTCTTTCTTTTAGCGTCATGCTGCGAATGATGGCTTCCGGTTTTTTGAACGCGTTGTCGTCGATTTCAACATCCTTCAGTTTGGTTCCGATCCCGGGCAGCATTCCGAGCACATTTTTCAGCGGGCCCATTTTCTTCATTTGCTGAATCTGATCCAGGAAATCTTCCAGAGAAAAATCGGTCGGATTCTTTGCGGACGCTTTCCCGCTGTCTGTCAGAGAATCGCCGGCGGCTTCTGTTGCTTTCTCGATCAGCGTCAGTATGTCGCCCATGCCGAGGATTCGTGATGCCATTCTTTCGGGATAGAACGGTTCGATATCCTGCAGTTTTTCACCGGTTCCGGCAAACTTGATGGGCTTTCCGGTAACAGCCCTGACAGACAGTGCCGCACCGCCGCGGGTATCGCTGTCCAGCTTGGTAAGGATTACTCCGTCCACTGTCAGTTTTTCATTGAATGTTTTGGCAACGTTCACGGCATCCTGACCGGTCATGGAGTCGATAACCAGCAGAATCTCCTGAGGCTGAACGGCAGACTTGATTCTTTCCAGTTCTTCCATCAGCGCATCGTCGATGTGAAGACGTCCTGCCGTATCAATGATCAGAACATCATTTCCATAATACCGGGCATATTCAACCGCTTCGGATGCGGTTTTTACCGGATCCTGCGTTCCTTTCTCAAAAACCGGAACGTGCACCTGCTCACCCACAACCTGCAGCTGTTTGATGGCGGCCGGCCGATAGATATCGCATGCGGCAAGCAGCGGCTTTTTCCCCTGACGGGTCAGATACGATGCAAGCTTTGCTGCCATCGTTGTTTTTCCGGCGCCCTGAAGTCCGCAAAGCAGATAGATTGTCGGAACAGACGGCGACCAGGTAAGCTTTGAAACACCGCCGCCCATGAGAGCAATCAGTTCTTCATTGACGATTTTGATTACCTGCTGACCCGCATTCAGATTCGCGAGGATCTCCGCGCCTATACAGCGTTCCGTTGTGGTCTTGATGAAGTCCTTTACTACCAGATAGTTTACGTCCGCTTCGAGCAATGCCATTTTTACTTCACGCATGGCATCTTTGATGTTCTGCTCCGTAAGCTTTCCTTTTCCGGTCAATTTCCTGAACGCATTTTGAAGTTTTGCCGACAGACCTTCAAATGCCATCCTCAGAATCCTCCATTTCAATCAATGAGCGAAGATTATCAAGAACATGCCCGACCCGAAAGTCCGGATTCGCGTATGCGATGCTTTCCAGCTCTGTGATGCATGCTCCGAGTATGCCGCGCAGCGTTTCGTAATGACTGATCAGATTCAGCTTTTCTTCAAACTGGAGCATTGTTTTTTCGGCTTTTGATACTGCGTCGTATACTCCCTGCCTGGTGATGTGAAATTGCTCTGCCAGTTCCGCGAGCGAGTAATCCTCATCGGTAAACAGCGTTGCGATTTCACGCTGATTTTCTGTCAGCAGTTTCGCGTAAAATGAAAGCAATTTTGCCAGTCTGACTTTTCGTTCGTTCAGTAAAAGCTCTTCCATCGGCACCACCTGACAAGCAAAACTACTTGACAGGCAGTATTATACTCTGATTCTCTGCGTTGTCAAGCATATTGTCAAATAATGAAAGCGACGGAACCGCATTCAGCGTCAGATCGGCAATTGTTCCCGAGCGAAGCCTGTAATAAGCGGCGGAACCGATCATGGCGGCATTGTCCCCGCACAGGGACAGAGACGGCACATACAGCTTCCATCCACGCTTTCTGCAGACTTCATGAAGGGTGTTTCTCAGCCTTTTGTTGGCGGATACACCGCCGGCGACGGCAATCTTTGTAATGTTTTTCTCGCCGGCCGCTTCGCATGTCTTTTCGGACAGAATCGATACGACGGTTTCCCGGAAAGATGCCGCGAAATCCGCTTTGTTGATGGCTTCGTTCTTCTGCTTTCTTTGATGGACCGCGTTGATGAATGCTGTCTTCAAACCCGAAAAGCTGAAATCATATTTTCCGTCCGTATGAGGCTTGGGCAGTTGAATCGCATGAGGATCCCCCGTTTCCGCGAGTTCATCCAGCCTGGGACCGCCCGGGTAGGGCAAATCGAGTACTCTTGCCGCCTTGTCAAAAGCCTCTCCGGCAGCGTCATCCTGTGTTCTTCCGATCAGCGTATATTTGCCGTAATCATCAACGGACAGGATATGGCTGTGCCCGCCGCTGACCACGAGACACAGAAAAGGCGGTTCAAGCTCGGGCCATGTCAGGTAATTTGAGCAGATATGCCCTTCGATATGATTGACGGGGATCAGGGGCAAATCAAGCATATACGCAAGCGCTTTCGCACAGGATACTCCCGTCAGGAGCGAACCGACCAGTCCGGGCCCGTACGTTACTGCGACTGCATCCAGATCCGCAAAGCGCATACCGCTGTTCCGCACTGCTTCCTCCACCATCAGATCGGTTTTCTGAATGTGGGAACGGCTGGCGATTTCCGGTACGACTCCGCCGTACAGGGCATGGAGATCGATCTGTGAATACACACAGCTTGAAATGATTTTCCGGCCGTTCTCAATGACGGCCGCAGCGCTTTCATCGCAGCTGGTTTCAATCGCAAGGATTCTGATCCTGTCCTTGTTTTTCAGCTCTTTGATTTTGCATTGAACAGCTTCAAGATATCTCATTTTCCGGTTACAACACTCCTGAGTTTTTTACAAAAGATGTTTTGTCTGACTTCGCGCTGCGTTTCATCAGCAGCCAAAGTATGATTTCAAGAACGAATTCCGCGCCGATCACAGCCGCAACCCCGTACACGAGGATTCGTTCTGCATATTCGGAAAAGAAAGAAAGCGGCATGATCTGAACGAGCAAATCCCGCTGTGCGTTCATCAGCCAGAGCTCATTGGAGAACAGCGCCCGATGGAAGAAGATGAAAAAACGTTCAAAATCCACCGCTGCATATACCAGCAGCGCAGCCAGACAGAACAGAAAACCGGCAGCTCCGATCCGCAAACCGCGGCGCAGCATGATCAGGGAAGAAGACTGCCGGATATTTCGGGAAAGCTGCACAGAGATCAGAACAAGAGCCGGTACAAGAAGGCAGCAGTTTTTTAATGTTCTGACGCGGGAAAACAGCAGGGCGCAATCTGTCAGATGCAGCATTTCCTTTTCGGAAAAAACGGGATTCGCATCTGTTCCGATGATCAGCACAGAAGGGTCTCCGTTCCGGAGAAAGGCATTCAATCCGTCGGCAATTCGCCGGATTTCATCCACAGAGAACCGGTTCTGCACATGCGGCATGGCGTGCTTTTGAAACAGGGAGTATATATAACTGCCGTTCACCTGCATCATCCCCGCCGCGAAAAAACACCCTGCGGAGAGAAAAAAGAAACACAGTGCATATACAGTTCCGATCGGCTTTTTCCGCATTACTGCATTTTCAGATAGGCGGTAATAAACCCATCCAGATTTCCGTCCATCACATCCGATATATTTCCCGTTTCGTATCCTGTACGATGATCCTTCACCATTGTATAGGGCTGAAACACATAGGAGCGGATCTGACTCCCCCATTCGATTTTTTTCATTTCACCTTTGATATCCGCCATCTGCTGTTCGCGTTCCCTTTCTCTGAGTTCCAGCAGCTTGGCTCTGAGCATTTTCAGGCACATCTCCCGGTTTTGCACCTGGCTGCGCTCGTTCTGGCATGACACCACGATCCCGGTCGGCATATGGGTCATACGAACCGCGGAATCGGTTTTGTTGATATGCTGTCCGCCGGCGCCGGTTGAGCGATAGGTGTCAACGCGCACTTCTTCCATGTTGATCTCAATCTGTCCTTCATCCTCAAGCATGGGTGCGACGTCAAGAGACGCGAAGGAAGTATGCCTTCTTGCGTTGGAATCAAAAGGTGAGATCCGAACGAGTCTGTGCACGCCTTTTTCACCCCGCAGATATCCGTATACGTTTTCGCCCGAAACCTGGAATGTCGCGGATTTGACACCTGCTTCGTCGCCGTCCAGATAGTCAAGAAGCGTTACGGTAAAGCCGCGTCTTTCACAGTAACGGGTGTACATACGATACAGCATTTCGGTCCAGTCCTGGGCTTCCGTTCCGCCTGCGCCGGCATGGAGCGAAAGCACGGCATCGCAATGATCATAGTCACCGCGCATCAGGGTTTCAAGCTCCAGCGCGGACAGCTTCTGATCAAGAGATTCGAATTCGCTCCCGATCTCCCCGGTCAGGTCTTCGTCGTTTTCCTCTTCCGCAAGTTCCATCAGGGTGCGGATATCGGCGCATTGTTTGGCCAGGTCGTCCAGTTCTTTCAGTTTTCCTTCCAGTGCGGCGATCCGCCGGTTGACATGGGTGGAGCGTTCAAGATCGTCCCAGAATCCCTCCGCGTTCATTTCTTCATGCAATTCGGTCAGCTCTTCCTGCATCTGACCGGTATGAAGACCTTCTTTGATTTCAGACAGCTTTTTTTCGGCGTCCGTAAGCCTGCCTG
>CADBNX010000105.1 GCA_902796115.1 uncultured Eubacteriales bacterium | reverse complement strand
GTGCGCGCATCCGGCTGCCTGCGGGAGAGATAGGAATACATTTCCGGATCCGCCGCGAGCAGGGACGCGGTATCCGCCGCGCCGCTGAGCGCGTAGCGGTATTCCTGCGCCACGGTGTCCAGGATGGCCTGTGCGGAGCTCAGGGCGTTTTCGGACAGCTTGGCGCTCATGGAAGACAGAATATAGGTGCAGATCAGGAGCATCGGCAGGCAGAAGAGGAGGGACAGGGAAAGAATCAGCCGCTTCTGCAGACCGCCCCGGAACAGCTTCATTCCGCCAGCTCCTTTCTGCCGAAGAATCCTTCGTGATACTGCACCGGCGTAACTCCGAACTGTGCCTGGAACAGCCCGTAAAAATGCTTGTTGCCCTCAAAACCGGTCAGCGCTGCTACTTCATATACCTTCAGTTCCGTACCGGAGAGAAGCTCCGCCGCACGCAGCAATTGCAGCTGCCTGCGGTAATCCCGGATGCTTTTGCCGGTCTGTCGGGCAAACAGGTCGTTCAGATATCCGTAGCTCAGATGGGTCATTCTTTCCAGATCGGATGCCGACGGCTGCCGGGTGAGCAGGCTGGCGCGCAGCGCGGACAGGCAAAGCTTTTTCGGCGGCAGCGGATGCTCTGCCAAGTACCGCTGAAAATGCCGAAGGACCGTTTCGTCAAACGGCAGACCGTCTTCCGGGGGCGCCATGCCTTCGAGATCGCACAGTTCCCGGAAGGCGGAGAAGGCGGCGCTTTCGGCACGGTGCTGGCGCAGGCGGATCATCAGACCGTCCAGCGTTTCGTGAAGCGCTTCTTCATCGCCCCGGTCATAGGCATTCATCAGCTCCGCGTGAAAAGAAGAAACGATATAGCGGCCTATATCCAGGGTTTCATATGCCAGGCAAAGCCTCATGATGCCGCGGGCTTCTGCGTAATCCAGCGCAAAGCGCGCCCTGCGGTACTGCTCGGTGAGCCCCAGGGCGCGGGAAGCAAGGCTCATGCCCATCTGCCAGGGCGCTTTCAGGCTTTCCGCCGCGGCGGAGAGAAAACGGACGGAATCATGCTCGAAGGGCTCAAAGGCCAGGAACGCGTCGGCCTCCCGTTCATTGCGCAGAAAACCGACCGCGTTGACCGGAGAACCCTTCATGGCGTCCTGCCAGAGGCGGGGCGGGATGGGTTCGCCGCATCGGAGCAGCGAAAGCGCCATCGAGGAACCCGCAAGATCGTCAATGCCGGCTCCCCGGCGCGCGCTCTCGAGCAGGGCGAGGCTTTCCTCGCCGCGGAGCACGCGGTCCAGCAGCCGGCAGTAATAGGCGCGGTCGTTTTCATCCGTGCCGCTTCCGGTGAGGCGGCGCACGTCCATCAGCGCGCCTTCCAGCTTCCGGGCGGTCACGGGCTTCACAATGAAATGATTGCCTCCGGCGCGGATGGCTTCCATCGCGTAATCGAACTGCGGGAACGCTGTCATGATGATCACGATGGCGTTCGGATCCAGCGCGCGGATGTGCCACAGCAGGTCAAACCCGCTGCTGCCGGAGAGCACGATATCAAGCAGGGTCAGATCCGGCCGGTGGCGGTCCCAGAGCGCCTGCGCTTCCGGGGCGTCCGCGGCTTCCAGTACCATGCGCGGACGGATGCGCACCTCCTCCAGGGAACGGATCAGGGAGCGGCGCACCTCCGCCTGGTCATCCACGATCAGGACACTTTCCGGCCAGGACATGTTATCCTTTGAGGGAGCCGACCATCAGGCCCTTGACGAAGTATTTCTGCAGGAACGGATACACGCAGATGATCGGGATGACCGTGACGACCATGGTGGCCATCTGCAGTGTCAGGGTGGATACCGGGCCGCGCGCCATCTGAAGCTCTTCCGGGCTCATCAGGTTCGGATCGGCGGCGACCACGTCCAGATACTGCTGGCTCATGAGCATCTTGGCAAATTTGTAGCTCAGGACGGTCACTTCCGGGCCGTGCTCGGTGTAGATCATGCAGTCATAATACGCGTTCCAGTGCGATACCGCCTCAAACAGCAGGATACAGGCGAATACCGGCATCGCGACCGGGATCAGGATGCGGAAGAAGTACTTGAGCTCGTTGGCGCCGTCGATGACCGCGCTCTCTTCCAGATCGCGCGGGATGCCGCGGAAATAGGTGAGGAAAACCATGCAGTTGAACATGTTGAACGCCATCGGGATGATGTACACCGCGAAGGTGTCGTAGAGGCCCAGATCGCGGATCTGCAGGAAATTGGGGATGAGCCCTGCGTTGAAATACATGCAGATCAGCCCCATGACGGTGAAGATCCTGCGGAATTTCAGCTCCGGATGGCTCAGCGCGAAAGCGAAGCCGCTCGTCACGAACGCCGACACAAAGCACCCGATCACAGTGCGCAGGATGGAATTGCGCGCCGCGATGAAAAAGTCTGCGTCGCTGAACACTTTCTGAAAGCTGTCCAGGGAAATGACCCGCGGCCAGAAAAAGCTGATGCCGTGCCAGGTCAGATCCGAACCGTCCGAAAACGCGAGGACGATACAGTGGTAAAAGGGAATGACCAGCAGCAGGCAGAACAGGGTCAGGACGGCGATGTTGATGTAATCGAATGCCGTATTCCTTTCGGAAGGTTTGATTCTTTTCTTTTTGCGGACGGCGACGGTACTCATCTTTCTTCAGCCTCCTTCACGGTTGGGATTCGGTGCGCGGAACGTATCAGAAAAGCCCCTCGCCGGAAGCTTTGTTGACGATTTTGTTGGAAAGGAGCACGAGCAGGAGCATGGTGACCGATTCGATCAGCCCCAGTGCGGTCGCGTAGGGGAAGCGCCCCTGCGTGATGCCGGTGCGCAGGATATACGTGGACAGGATATCGGATTTGGCGGAGTTGAGCGTGTTGCCGAGCAGATAGCTCAGGTCGAAGGACGCGCCGTTCACCAGGCTGCCGATGCGCAGGATGAACAGCATCAGTATGGTGGGCTTCAGTCCGGGCAGGGTGATAAAGAGCATTTTCTGGAACCGGTTCGCGCCGTCGATCGTGGCCGCCTCATACTGATCCATCGGGATGGCGGTCAGCGCGGAAAAGTAAATGATGGAGTTCCAGCCGGTGGTTTTCCATACGTCGGTGAAAACGGCGACCCACCAGAACGCGTCCTTTTCACCCAGGAAAAGATAGGGTTCCTTCATCAGGCCGATTCTCGTCATGATCCCGTTGACCAGTCCGTTGGTGGAAAGGATGTTGGACAGGATCAGCGCCACGACGGAATAGGCCACAAAGTGCGGAAAATAGCTGACGGTCTGCAGCGTGCGCTTGACGGAAGAGGAGCGCACCTCGTTGAGCAGGATGGCGAATACGATGGGGAGGGGGAAACAGATCAGGATCTTCAGCGCGCTGATCCCCAGGGTGTTCACGATGGCGGGCATCAGCGTGGTATCCTTTTTGAGCATGGCGAACCATTTGAACCACGGATCGGCCCAGGGACTGCCCCAGACGCCCCGCTTGAATTTGTATTCCTTGAAGGCGATCTGCAGACTGAGGATCGGAATGAATTTGATGAAAACCATATACAGCACCGCGGGAAGCGTGAACAGCATCAGATAGCGCTGCTTCCAAAGCTGGCGGCAGAATATGTTCCAGCGTTCTTTCGCGGTCTTCGGCCGGAATGCCATGGGTTTGCCGGTCTGTGTCATTTTCGATCCACCTTTCCCCGAAAACAGTTCATGCTGAAAAGCGCACGGAAGGCGGCTGCCTTCCGTGCGCCGATGAATGTTACCTTGCCGCGGCGGCTTCCCACTTGGCGTTGAAGTCCTCATGCAGCTGATCCGCATAAGCCCAGTAACGCGGCGTGATGATTTCTTCCATTTCGCCCATGCCGGCCTGTTCCATCTTGTCGCACAGGGCCTGATAGGCGGCCTCGAAGGCGGCGTCATCCGCTGCCAGCACGATATCCGGCAGGGAGTCGCTCCACACCTTCTTCAGGGTGGCGAGCAGCGCGCTCTGATCGGCGTCGGTCAGGTTCAGCGTCAGGTTGCCGGTCTTGAAGGCGTGCGCGTAGATCGCGCCCAGGGTGCAGTCGTAGTCGCCGAGCACGGTGTGCTTGCCGTTCTCATCCACCAGGGTGGGACGGTCCCACGCCACCTGGCCGTAACGGCCGCGGTAGTCGCTGATGCAGTTGTTGAAATAGCCCCACTTCTTCTGGAAATCGGAGGCCGTCATATTGGCCTGATCCGCCAGCATGTCGGGGTTCTTGACCATTTCGCCGTCTTCCGGATAGTTGGTGTAGTCCACGGTGTAGTGCTGGCCTTCGATGCCGTAGAGCGCCATGATCTGGATTTCGGGCTTCATGTAGGTGGTGATCCACTTGAGCGCTTCCAGCTTATGCTCGGATTCCGCGACGATCCACAGCCCGCCGCTGCCGATCTGGCTGCCGTTCCAGCAGACCGCACGGATGTCTTCGGGGGCGACGCCCTCGCCGGTCGGCATCACTTTCCACGCGCGGTACACCGGGATATAGTCCGCCAGATGCTGCTCCAGCGTCCAGGAATGGCCGATGATGAAGCCGACGTTGTTCTGCAGCGCGATCTGCTTGACGGTTTCATCATTGATGGAGCCGGTGAAGGTGAAGTTCTCCGCCTTCAGCAGACCCAGATGATACATTTCGTTGAGCCATTTGAGGCCGGCTTTGTATTCTTCGGATTTGTAGTTGAAGGTGACGGTGCCGTCTTCCTGCGGATACACGAAGCCCGGGCCGCCCATGGAGGTGTTCAGGGTCTGCCCCCAGCACAGGCCGTGCAGCGGATCCGACATACCGGTGCAGGAGAGGAAGAGCGGATAATCAATGCCGGCGTCCTTGGCTTTGAGCGCGGCTTCCTTGATATCGTCCAGCGTATGCAGGCTGCCTTCTTCGATGCCGACTTTTTCCACCATCGCGGGATAGTTGACGGTGAAGTTTTCCGGCGCTTTCAGACCGGCGGGAACGGTGGCGAGCAGCTGATCATCGCCGTAATGGGACGGATAGTAGTACAGCTTGCCGTCGATGCCGTGCGCGCCGAGCAGGCCGTTGGGCAGGTAATCGTAGAATTCCTGATAGCCGAACTCGTCCGCCACGTCGTTGAGCGCGACGACATATTCCTCGTCCACCAGACGCGGGATATAGCTGCCGACGTGAATCAGGTCAAATTCGTTGATTTTGCCGGAAACCAGCATGGTGTAGAGCTCCTGGTTGTCGGAGGTCGTGGCGTAGGTGTACTGGATATCCACGCCGGCGAGGTCCTCGATGCAGGAGGATACCGGGTCGTCACCGTATTCCCAGCCGGGATAGATTTCCGGGGAGGAACGGTAGACTTTCAGAACGGTTTTTTCACCGCTCTCCGCCATGGCGGGCACCAGGCTGAGAACCAGCATGGCCGCGAGCACGGCGCTCAGAATGCGACGAATCTTCATGAGATGCGCCTCCTTTTTTTATTTGTACCCGTATTCTACCGTATTTTTCCGTTTTCGGCAAGTTTCATTTTGCGGAATCCGGTATCCGGAAGCGGATTGCAGCAGGATCGTGACGGATGACCGCTGTGCAGAAGCAAAGCACATCCGTCATTCGGGCATGCCGCAGTCCGGCACCGCCATGGTTTCGCCGCCGCGCAGCGCGCTCTCATGCGCGATGAGCCCCGGAATGGTAAAACGCGCCGCGAGCCAGGCGTGCACCCTGGGCAGGGTTTCCCCGGCAGCCGCCGTGCAGAAATCGTCGATCAAAAGCTGATGCGAGGCC
>CADBNX010000104.1 GCA_902796115.1 uncultured Eubacteriales bacterium | reverse complement strand
GGCGCAAAATCCGCAGGGAATGAATTTTCGCTCTCAGTGGGCAAGCGCACTTTCGCGAAGATTCTCCTCGTACCGGCAAAGCCGGTACTGCGGATCGAATATGGAGGGGCTGCGGCCCCTCCATACCACCCCTTCAAATTTCGATATCCGGCATATCGTGCTGCACATCATTTGAAAAGGCGGTACTGCAGCACTTTCATCTGCAGCACCGCCACCCCTTTCCGAGAAAGGCAAATACAGACAACAGACTCCGCGCCCATGCGTGAGCTGCAGGTTATTGATGCATCCTGGACGCCAGATCCGGGATCAGGCTGAGCAGATACAGCACCGCCGCGCACGCCACCACGGCGGCTCCCACGCCGGTATCCATCGCATAGGCCAGGCACAGGCCCGCGACGCCCGAAACCAGTCCCGCGGCGACGGACAGCAGCGCGTGCTGCCTGTCGTTGCGCGCGATATTGCGGCCCGCGGCGGCGGGCAGGATCAGCAGCGCGTTGATCAGCAGCACGCCGACCCAGCGGATGGACAGCATGACCGCCACCGCCACCATGCACACAAACAGGGTTTCCATCAGGGCGGTCCTGACGCCCCGGCTGCGGGCCAGGGGCTCGGACACGGCCGTGAGCAGCAGCCGGTTGTACATCAGCGCCCATAATACGATCCCCGCGGCCAGGGTGAGCGCGAGAAAGGCAAGATCGCGCGGCGTGATGGACAGCACGTCCCCCACCAGCAGCGAATTATATTTCCCGAAGGACGAATGCCGGGACAGAATCAGCAGCCCCAGCGCGATGCCCGTGGAGGAAAACACGCTGATGGTCGTATCCGCGCTCACCCGTCCGGAACGGTTGATGCGGCTGATCCCGACGGCCCAGAAAAGGCCGAACAGCAGCATGCACAGCGTTTCGTTCTCTATGCCAAGCAGCACGCCGAGGCCCACCCCGGCAAGCGCGCTGTGGCCCAGCGCGTCGGAAAAGAACGCCATTTTGCGGTTCACCGCCATGGTGCCCAGCAGGCTCAGCAGCGGTGTGAGCAGCAGGATGGCCAGCAGCGCGTGCTTCATGAATTTCATGCGGAACATCGCCGGAAGCACGGCGTCCATCACCGCGTACAGGGTATCCAAAGTTTCACCACGTCACTTTCTTCAGCGTTTCAGCGGAAACGCCCGGTCAAACGCCTCGGAGGAAAACACCTCGTCAGGGGTCCCTTCCGCAAGCACCTTTTTTTCCAGCAATATGGCGCGGTCCGCGTAATGGCGCACCATATCCCAGTCATGGGATACCAGCAGCACGGCCATATGCACCTGATGCTTCAGCCGGGTCACCGTATCCAGGAACATGACCAGTCCGTTCTGATCCACGCCCGATACGGGCTCGTCCAGGATCAGCAGCTGCGGCACCGGCGTCAGCGCCAGCGCCAGCAGCACGCGCTGCAGTTCCCCGCCGGAAAGCAGCCCCACCCTGCGGTCGATCAGCTCCCCCGCGTGCACGCCGCGCAGCGCCTGCAGCACCTGCTCGCGCGTTTTCCTGCCGATTCCGGCCCAGACCGGTCTTCGGGAGACGGAGGCGGCCATCAGATCGCACACCGAGGCGGGCATCTGCCGGTCAAAATCCAGATGCTGGGGCACGTACCCCACGCGGGGCGTGCCCAGCCTGACGCCCTGCGCGTTCACATGGCGCACTTCCCCCGTGTAGCGGGTCTGCCCCAGCAGGGCCCGGATCAGCGTGGTTTTTCCCGCGCCGTTCGGGCCGATCAGGGCAGTCAGCTCGCCGCAGTGGATATGCGCCGAGATATCCGACAGAATGGTTTCCCCCTCCGCGGTCACCGAAAGATGTTCGATTTCGACCCGGCACAGATTGCAGTCCGTGTCGTGGCAGTGCGCTTCCTCTCTCATTCGTCGTCAGCTTCCGGCATGGCGGGCGGCAGGTCGTCCTCGTCTTCCTCCGCGTCCGCGGCCACGACCGTCCGGCTTTCACGCCACATCTCGCGCAGCTTCTCTTCGATCTCGTCCGCCACGTCCTGGTTCTGTTCCAGGTATTTGCGGGTATTGTCCCGTCCCTGTCCGATGCGCTGATCCTGGTAGGAGAACCACGCGCCGCTCTTCTGAATGATGTCGTTCTGCACCGCAAGATCGATCAGGCCGCTTTCCCGGCTGATGCCCCTGCCGTACAGCAGGTCGCATTCGCAGTTCTTGAACGGCGGCGCCACCTTGTTTTTGACCACCTTGATCTTGGTGCGGTTGCCCACGATCTCATTGCCGTTCTTGATCGGTTCGCCGCGGCGGATCTCAAGCCTTACGGAGGAATAGAACTTCAGCGCGCGGCCGCCGGTGGTCGTTTCCGGATTGCCGTACACCACGCCGACCTTTTCACGGATCTGGTTGATGAAAATGCACACCGCGTTGGTCTTGGCCACCACGCCGGTCAGCTTGCGCATGGCCTGGCTCATCATGCGCGCTTGCAGACCCACGAAATTGTCGCCCATTTCCCCGTCGATTTCCTGCCGGGGCACCAGCGCCGCCACCGAGTCCACCACCACGATATCCACCGCGCCGGAACGCAGAAGCGATTCCGCGATTTCCAGCGCGTCCTCGCCGGAATTGGGCTGGCTCACGTACAGTTCGTTCACGTC
Source organism: uncultured Eubacteriales bacterium (assembly GCA_902796115.1). GTDB lineage: Bacteria > Bacillota > Clostridia > Christensenellales > Aristaeellaceae > RUG756. The sequence continues at coordinate 519 of CADBNX010000104.1, read as the reverse complement.
CACGCCGAGCGCTTCGGCGTATTTCGGATCCAGCGCGTGCTCCGCGTCGATGAACGCGGCCAGGCCGTTCCTTTTCTGCACCTGCGCCACGATCTGCAGCGCCACGGTGGTTTTGCCGGAGGATTCGGGGCCGTAGATCTCAATGATCCTGCCGCGCGGCACGCCGCCCACGCCCAGCGCCATATCCAGCTCCAGGCAGCCCGTCGGCACCGTATCCACCTGCATGGCGGTCTTTTCGCCCAGCTTCATCACCGTGCCCTTGCCGAATTCCTTTTCAATGCTGGACAGGGTGGCTTCCAGGGCCTTCATTTTTTCCTGTTGGGTGTTGTCGAGCTTCAGGTCTTTTTTTACGGATTCCTTCTTAGCCATGGTTTTTCTCCTTGATACTTTATTATGGATGTAAAGGTCGGCAGAAGATACGGGGCAGGGGGCTCAAATCCGTTACATCCCGCCGGAGGTGATCACGTCCCGATACCCCCACAGGTACTTGGCCCCGCTCCACACGGTCATGACGGCCAT
>CADBNX010000103.1 GCA_902796115.1 uncultured Eubacteriales bacterium | reverse complement strand
TACAGAAAATCGACGGCGCGGCGGATATGCTCGTACACCGTGGCGGAGCTTCCGTCGTTGAAGGGCACTTCTTCCTCAAGCAGGCTCAGGTCCCCGAGCTCCATCACGATGTGGTACACCGTAAAGGTGAGCCATACCGCACAGTCTGAGAAATTGTTGTCGCAGATCCGTCCGCCGATGAACGTGCGCGGCGCGTAGCCGCTGGCATACTGATAGGTCAGCAGGCGCTTGATGCGTTCCCAGGCCAGGCGCGGATTGAATGCCGCCAGGCACTCCGTGTCGCTCGCGATGTCGCGGTAGCCGTTGTGGCGCACGCGCGCCCAGCGGGAGCCCATATCCGTCTGGTATTTGAGCCAGTGATTGAGGAGATGATTCAGGTTTTCGTCGGGCGTTTTCAGCGTCAGGCCGCCCGCGGTCCGCTCGCGGATCTTTTCCTCCGTCCGGGTCAGTTCGCCGAAAACCTTCGCCTCCGTCTCAAAGCGGGAAAGGATTTCCTTCGCGCGTTCCGTGTTCTCCGCAAGGCCCGCCGTAAAGCTGACAAAGCCGCTTTCGCCGGGCTGCAGGCGCAGCGTGGTCTGGACGGCGTATCCGATCTTTTCGGCCACGCAGGCGCTGTCCGAGCATCCGCCCCGGTGCAGCGCCGCGGGATCCTGCAGCGTGCCGTAAGGCCCGATAAAGGCGTTGCGGGCGCAGTCCCATCCCGTGATCTCCCCTCCGCAGCCCAGGAAGAAACAGAACGGCCGCGTTTCGTTCTCAAATTCCTCCTCAAACGCAAAATGCAGTCCGTTCAGGGCCCCGTCCTTCCCGAGGGCGCCGGTATTGTAGCCCTGCGGCCGGTAAGCCCCGTCAAAGTCGTTGTCGATATAGGCGATCAGTTTGATCTCACGGGGCGCGGTACCGGTATTCGTGACCCGCACGGCCGTCACCTCCGCGCAGGAAAAGGGATCCTCTTCGCAGGGAACAAAGAGCGTGTATTCCGTCAGGATGCCGTGCTTTTCGAGGGTGATCGTCGTGGAACCGGGCCGGTGCACGCATTCATACCGCTCACGCGGCTCATAGAGCGGCAGGCCGCACAGGGACCAGCCCGTTTCGCCTTCCACGGCGTACAGGCCGCGGCCTTTCACGGGCATGACGCGCCGCCCGAGGCTGTCCTGCAGGAAGCCCTCCCCCGTGCCGCACTGCGAGGTAAAGGTGATGTAGTGATCCGTGTACAGATAATTGTACCAGTTCCGGGGAATATCCGGCGTCGTGATGTGAAATGAACTTCCGTCCCCGGAGAAATACCCAAATGGCGTAAACATAGCATTTTCCGTCCTTTCAGAACCGTCTGTCGCCGCGCCGGCTGCGCGGCTTGAACTATTGCCCTCTCACCTCAGGATTATACAGGGCGCGCGGACAGTTGTAAAGAAAAACTTCACGGTTCCCCTCCCCTTTCCGGGAAAGCCGGAGTGAAAGCCGTAAGGAGACGGGCACATGATCCGTTTCAGAGACGGATTCCATGCCAACGGGAGCACGAAGTCGCAGATATAAGGAAACGCTGATTGTATGAGGCGGTCGGATTGCGAGCAGTTTTTTGTCCTGATGAAGCTGAGCGGAGGGAGGGGCAGCAGCGCTGCGTTGACCGGAATGAAGCTGAATCAGGGCGGAAAAGATGCCGCAAGACGCCGCTGCCGGATTAATCAGCGTTTCCATAAAAAACTGACGAAGGACGGCCGGCGCATGACGGAAAACGGCATAACGCACCGGTGAAAGCAAAAAAATCGCCCCCGGCCGGGCTTTCCTGATGAAGTCAGGCCGGGAGGCAAAACCGGGATCATACGGATCGGCAGGCCGGATTCCCCGGTTCGATCAGAAATCCTTCTTCAATTCATTCCATATTTCCGGGTCCACATAGCAATCGCTGGTATTTTCAAGAATAATTGACGGATTGTATACCTTATCCGCTGTATATTTGCGCCAGTTGTCTTCGTTGAGCCCGGCGATGTGAGCCTTTCCGCTGATCCTGAAACAGACATCATTGATTGTGGTAATCGGTCTTCCGTTAGCTCCCAAATCGCAGCAATTCGTATATCTGCGCAGAAACAGGATACCCTGCGCGTCTTTTACAATACTTAATATCTCAAGAGAATAGCAAATCCCACGATCATGGTTCAAATGACGGGATACCTGTTTTACCTCGGTAAACCCATCCGGGCATTTTATCTCAAACATCCTGTGCTCCTCCGTACATGCAGGATCCCGTCACAGCAGCATTCTCCGACCGTTTTTCCTTTCCGGATCACATCAGGAATATACGGCAGATTATCCTGCAGCTCATACCCGCACAGCGGGCATTTCATCGCATTCGCCTCCCCAATCGCGATGGATGTCATCCCAAAGCCGATACGTCAGCTCATCACCGACCCGTTGTATTTTTTCTGTGCCCGGTATATGACAGCAATCCCTGAGACGATTCCCGCCGGAAGCGTTATCCACCACAAAGGAGAGTGCACAAGATTGAGCAGTCCCGTGAGGCCGATTCCCGCTCCGACCAGGATCAGGCCTATCCCCATCTGCTTTGTGTAGGCGGGAATATCCTCTTTCTTTACATGTTCGTAGTGATAGTCGTGCAGAATGGTAACCTTTTGCTTCTTCCACAGCAGCCATCCCAGGAAGATGCACATCGCTCCGACCGCTGCCTCAATGATCACGCCCAAAAGCATATCATCGCCTCCATAAATCCGTTCTGCCGCACCGTTCTTTTCACGGTTCGCGGGATCATTTCACGGAATCACCGAAAGGCAGAGAAAGCCGCTTCAGAACTCATAATCGCACGCGGCAGAGGCACTTCTGACCTCATGCATCCGCTTTTTGACCGGCAGGTGCACCGGGTGGTTCTGGTACGCCTGAAAGGATTCCATGCTGTCAAACACGGTGATCAGGGCCAGGTCGTAGGAACGGTCGCTGTGCAGCAAGTCCGCTCCCGCTTCCAGATCCAGCATGCCCTCGATTTTCCCTTTCATGCCGTAGAAGTTCTTTACCAGCTGCGGGATCTCGTTTTTGTATTCGTCCTTGATTCTGAACATCACAATATGGCGGATCATGATCTTTCCTCCCCGTTTTTATCATTCTGATTCATCAGCAGTCTGTCAAGCAGCGCGGCGGCCTCCGCGGCCAGACGCGGGCACGGACGCCGCGCGTAGTATTCGCTCGTTCGCTCCTCGGGCTCGCCGCCCTCCGTCACCTGCACGTCCCTGAGCAGTTCCCGGCACAGGATCGTGCCGTTCCGCTCCCGGAACAGACGGGCATACTCCCGCACCAGCGCGTAATGCGCCCCCTTGGCGTCCCGGTCCTGCGGGTCGGCGTACCCGCGGATCATCCCCAGCACCATCAGGGCGCCGCTCATCGTTCCGCACACCTCACGCAGCCGCCCCATGCCCGCGCCGAAGGAGGACGCGAGGCGCGCCGCCGTGTCCATATCCAGCCCGGTCACGTCGCGGTACGCGCAAAAAACAGCCTGCGCGCAGTTATACCCCGCCAGAAACAGCTTTTTCGCTTCTTCCGCGTGATCCATTCCGCGCTCCCCCTGTTCCTGTGAAAAGGCGGTGCCGCAGACCAAAGTGCTGCAGCACCGCCTTTTCATCTGATATGCAGCACCTTTTGCCGGTTTGAAGAGGGTGGCATGGAGAGCGTCCCTCCATATCCGATCCGCAGGACAGGCTTTGACAGCCCGAGGAGAATTTTCGCGCAAATACGCCTGCCCGCTGAGCGCGAAAAATTCATTCCCTGCGGATTTCGCGCCGGAAAACCTTTGATTTTCAGCAAAATCCGAAGAGTCGAGCGATACGCATATAGCGTATCGCTCGAGGAGGGGTGCAGCAGCCCCCGGAAAAACCTGTGATTATTTGTTCATCGCCTGCTGGACAGCCACGGCCACTGCCACGGTCATACCGACCATGGGGTTATTGCCGGCGCCCAGGAAACCCATCATTTCCACATGCGCGGGTACGGAGGAAGAGCCGGCGAACTGCGCGTCGGAGTGCATGCGGCCCATGGTGTCGGTCATGCCGTAGGAAGCCGGGCCGGCGGCCATGTTATCGGGATGCAGCGTGCGGCCGGTGCCGCCGCCGGAAGCCACGGAGAAGTACTTCTTGCCGGCTTCCCAGCGTTCCTTTTTGTAGGTGC